>NZ_JBEYYT010000270.1:0-12967 GCF_040645715.1 Spirillospora sp. NPDC046719
GCCCGGAGAAACGCGTCACCGGGCCGGCCGGGCCGGATCAGGGTGCGGGCGGGAGCTCGCCCGTCGCCACGTGGGCGAACCGCTCCCGGAGCCGGCGTTTGAGGATCTTGCCGCTGGGGTTCTTCGGGAGGGCGTCGACGATCAGGACGTGCTTGGGCGTCTTGAAGCCCGCCAGTGCGGCCCGGCAGTGCGCGATGATGTCCTCGGGGCTCGGCCTCGCGCCGCCGCGGGGCACGACGGCCGCCACGACCGCCTCGATCCAATGCGGGTGGTCGACGCCGAAGACCGCCGCCTCGGCGACGTCCGGGTGGCGGTAGAGGACCTCTTCCACCTCGCGGCTCGCGACGTTCTCCCCACCGGTCTTGATCATGTCCTTCTTGCGGTCGACCACGTACAGGTAGCCGTCGGCGTCGAGGTAGCCGAGGTCGCCGGAGTGGAACCAGCCGCCGCGGAACGCCTCCGCGGTCCGGTCGGGTGCGCCCAGGTATCCCAGCGCCGCGTGCGGGCTTCGGTGCACGATCTCCCCGACGGTGCCGGGCGGCACCGGTGCGTCGGTGTCGTCCACCACGAGCGTCTCGACGTTGAGGGCGGGCAGTCCGGCGGAACCCGCGTGGCTCAGCTGGTCCTGCGGGGGAAGGGCGGTGGCGATCGGGGCCATCTCGGTCTGCCCGTAGAAGTTCCAGAGGCGGACCTCGGGGAGCCGCCGGCTCAGCTCACGCAAGACCTCCCGGGGCATGGCCGAGGCGCCGTAGTAGCCCTTGCGCAGGCAGCCGAGGTCGGCGGAGTCGAAACGCGGAGAGCGCAGCAGGCCGATCCACACGGTCGGAGGTGCGAACAGTTTGGTCGCGCGCTCCTCATCGACGGCCTTGAGGATCGCGTCCGGGTCCGGCCCGCGCAGGATCACGCTCGTGGCGCCGAGGTAGATGTCGGTGATCAGGAAGTTGTCGAGCTGGGCGCAGTGGTAGAAGGGCAGCGCGTGGACCTCGACGTCGTCGGCGGACATCCCGCCGGAAATGATCGTGCTGGTGTACTGCCACATCAGGCTGCGGCTCCCGAGCATCACCCCCTTGGGACGCGACTCGGTGCCGCTGGTGTACATCAGCCTGAGCAGGTCGTCGTCGCCGATGTCGACATCGGGCGGGTCCGAACGGGGGTGGTCCGCCCACGCGGTGGCGTCGGCCCAGCCGTCGGGGACCGCCGTTCCGTCCAGGCCGAGGGCCGCGCGTACGCGGACCGCGGCGCCCGCGACGCCCAGGGCTTCGGTCGCGGTCGGGACGAGCGCGCTCTCGGCCACGAGGGCGTCGGCGGCGCTGTGGGCGAGGATATAGGCGATCTCCGAGCCGCCCAGCATGAAGTTCACCGGCACGGTGACGACCCCGATGCGGGCGGCGGCGAAGACCAGCACGGGGTACTGCCAGCAGTTGCGGGACAGGATCGCCAGCCGGTCGCCCTTGCCGAGCCCCGCTTCCGCCAGGGCGGCGGCGACCCGGTCGATGCGGTCGTCGAACTCCTTGAAGGTGAGCCGGGTGTCCCCGTCCACCAGCGCGAGCTTTCCAGGTACCCGTCGTGCCGTTCGGCGGGGGATGTCGCCGAGGCTCTGCCGGCGGGCGCGGGTCACCGTCGGCGGCCTGGATTCCGGCTCGTCGTCCACCTAATGCCTCCCCTCAGCGTCCGGTGAAGAGCGGTCGGCGCTTCTGCCGGAAGGCCTGGAGCGCTTCGGTCATGTCGGACGAGCGGGAGGCCAGCACCTGGTTGCGGTTCTCCAGAGCCAGGGCCGCCTCCAGGGAGGGCGCGTCCACGTTGGTCTGGACGACCTGCTTGGTCAACGCCATGGCCAGCGGGCTGTTCTCGCGGATCAGGCGGGCGGTCTCCAGCGCGCGGGGCAGGACGTCCTCGGGGTCGCCGACGTCGGTGACCATGCCGATCCGCAGGGCCTCCTGCGCGTCGACCTTGCGGCCGGTCAGCAGGATCTCGTAGGCGCGTCCGAGCCCGACGACGCGCGGCAGCAGCCAGGACGTGCCGACGTCCCCGCCCGACAGGCCGATGCGCACGAAGGCCGCGTTGAAGACCGCCGTCGTGGCCGCGACCCGGATGTCGGCGGCCAGCGCGAGGGCCATGCCGGCGCCGGCGGCCGGGCCGTTCACCGCGGCGATCACGGGAGTGCGCATCGTGCGGAACCCGCCGATCGAGCGCGCCCAGGACTCCTGCCCTTCGAGCATCTCCGTGGCGGTCATCCGGGGAAGCCGCTCGGCGAGGTCCAGGTCGAGACCGGAGCAGAAGCCGCGGCCCGCCCCGGTGATGACGAGCGCCCGGATCCCGTCGTCCGCGTCGACGTCCCGTTGGAGCCGGACGAACTCCTCGAACATCTCGAAGGTGATGGCGTTGAGACGTTCGGGCCGGTCGAGCCGGGCGACGGCGATTCCGGGCTCGGGCCGCTCGAGGCGGAGCGTCGTGTAACCGGTCATGTCTCTCTCGGATCGTCGGGTGAGGAGGAGGCGCGCGCCCTGCGGGCACCGGTGAAGCGGTAGTGGTCCGGTGCGGGTTCGCGGAGCATCGCCCAGTAGTCCACGAGCCGCCAGGGGCAGCTGATCCACGGGCGCCCCGCCTCGTTGCGGTAGTAGCCGCTCGCGCCGTTCGCGTGCTTCCACACCGTCTTGTCCAGTGCCTCGTCCACCCGGCGGTTGTACTCGTCCGTGGCGTCCCGCAGGGGTTCCATCGCCGAGTGCGCGTTCTCGTCCAGGTATCGCAGGCACTCGACGATGTAGTGGACCTGCGCCTCGCTCAGGTTGTTGTGACCGCCGCCGTGGTTGGGCGCGGTGTTGGGGCCGCCGGTGATGAACAGGTTCGGGAAGCCGGGGACCGTGATGCCCAGGTACGCTCGCGGATCCTGGTCGGCCCATTCGTCGGCCAGCTTGCGGCCGCGCCGGCCGATGACGTCCATGAACGACAGGAACTCCAGCTTGAAGCCCGTCGCGAAGATGATGACGTCGGCCGCGAGGAAGTCCCCGCCGGTCGTGACCACACCGCCGGGCTCGATCCGTTCGAAGGACGCCCGGTGCACCGAGACGTCCTCCCGCTTGAGCGCCGCGAAGAACCCCGAGTCCTTGACGATGCGCTTGGCGAAGGGCGGGAAGTCGGGCGTGAGCGCGGCGCGCAGATCGGGACGGTCGGGGAACGTGGTGTTCAGATAGTTCAGGCACGCCTGCATGCGGGCGTCATTGGCCGGTGATGACGACACGTGGGTCGCGTACCACTCCGGGTCGATGCGCGGGATGTCCCACCCCTTGTCGCCCGCGTACCAGTAGGTCTTCAGGCGGAACCACTGGTGGTAGTACGGGATGTTGGCCAGAGCCCAGCGGGCCGGGGCGGGGACGTCCTTCTCGACCATGGGCTCGGGCACGATCCAGTGCGGCTGGCGGAACACGACGTGCAGTGACTCGACCCGCCCCGCGAGGCCGGCGGCGACCTGGACGGCGGTGCAGCCGGTTCCCAGGAGCACGACGCGCTTGCCGGTCAGATCGACGTCGGTGTTCCACTCCGCGGTGTGCATCATCGTGCCCGCGAAGTCCTCCATCCCCTCGATGTCCGGGATGGAGGGGGCGTTGAGGACGCCGGTGGCGGTGACGACCGCGTTGGCCTCATGGGTTTCCACAGAGCCGTCGGGGTTCCGTACGGTCACGGTCCAGTGCTGCGCCTCTTCGATCCATTCGCAGCGCAGGACCCGCGTGGACAGCGCGATGTGCCGCTCCACGTCGTACTTGCGCGCCACGTGCCGGAGATACCGCAGGTATTCGGGCCCTGTGGGGTAGTACTTCGACCAGTCCGGATTCAGCTCGAATGAGTACGAGTAGAAGTGGCTGGGGGTGTCGACGGCGGCGCCGGGATAGACGTTGCGCGACCAGGTGCCGCCCAGGTCGTCGCCCGCCTCGAAGATCCGGTACTCGAACCCCGCCTCCGCGAGCTTCACCCCGGCGTTGATCCCGACCATGCCGGCGCCCACGACGATCACCTTGAGGTCCGCCCGCGGCCGCCCGCCGGCCGCGACGCGCCGCCGGGCCGCCTCGAAGCCCGCCATCTCGCGCAGGTGCGGGACGAACTCCGCGCCGACGGCGTCGTTGACGCAGAGCTCGGCCATACGGCAGAACAGTTCGTCGTCCGGGACCGCCATCGCCGGCACCATGCCGGTTCCGAAGAGGGTGAGAGCGCGGGCACGGATGCTCTGCGCCACCGAGTGCGGGTACTGCCCGAATAGGAGCGGAGGCTCTCCCGCTTCCCGCAGGCGGCGGGACGCGGCGTCGAGTTCGGCGCGGAACTCGTCGACGAGCGAGACGTCGCCGGACACGTGGACCATCGCCATCAGCAGCGCGCCCGGATCGGCCGCCCGGATCGCGGCGCGCAGGGCGTCCGGGTCCGCGTCGGGCACCGGCTGGACGACATAGGTCGGGTCGGTCGGAGATATGACGGTCATGGGGCAGCGGTTCCTTTGTCCGGGGGCGCGGCGCCGGCGGCCGGGACGAGGGCGGGGCCGGGGCTCACCACGGCAGCGGATGGGCGAACTTGGCCCTGAGTAGGCCGGCGATCTCCGCCATGGCCAGCCGGCCCCGCGCGAGGTGGTCCATGCGCAGCAGGAAGCCGTGGTAGCCGCCGGGGTAGCGGGTGATGGTGGTCTGGACCCCCGCGTCGCGCAGCCGCTCGCCGTACCGTTCGGCCCAGTCGCGGATCGGGTCCAGTTCGCCGACGGCGATGATGGCCGGGGGGAGGCCGGTGAGGTCGTCGGCGTAGGCGGGCACCTGGTAGGGCGACGTCGGTTCGGGCCCGCCGGCCTTTGCGGCCTCGTGGAGGAAGTGGATGTCGTCGCGGCTCAGGCCGAAACCGTCCGCGAACTCGGAGATGGACGCGGCCCCCATGTCGCGGTCCACCCCCGGGTACATCAGGATCTGGCAGAAGACGTCCGGACCGCCGCGGTCGCGTGCCATGAGGGCGACCCCGGCCGCGAGGGTGCCGCCCGCGCTGTCGCCGGCGACGCACAGCCGGCCGCCGAGCACTCCGAACTCGGCGGCGTGCCCGGCGATCCACTCGGTCGCGGCCCACGCGTCGTCCAGCTGGGCGGGCGGCGGGAACTCCGGCGCCAGGTGGTAGTCGACGGCCAGGACGCGGGCCCCGGTGAAGTGGGCGAGATTGCGTGCCAGCGGCGCGAAGGAGTGGTTGGACCCGAGCACCATGCCGCCGCCGTGGAAGTAGACGATGCCGGGCAGCGCCGGGTCGTCCGTCGGGCTGTAGATCGTCAGCTTGAACGGGCCGTGCGGGCCGTCCAGCGACTGCTCGTCGATCGCCGCCATCTCGGGCAGGCCGGGTGGATGCGGGACGTCTTCGAGCACCTTGCGCATGGCCTCGACACCGATCTGACTCATCGGCGGCACGCCGTTGGCCGCGTAGGCGGCCTTCAACGCGTGGGCGTCGGGGTCGAGCCGGGGGACTCTCTTCGAGCTTGGCACGGGATGCGGATTCCTTCTGTGAGGGGACGGCCGGCTACGGGACGAAGCGGCGATGGCCGAAGCGCCAGGCCCCGTCCTCGCGACGCAGGACGTCCTGGTATTGGCCCACGAGCGTGAGGCGGGCGGCGGCGTCTTCGGCCGTGCCGGTGACGAGCACGTAGCAGCGGGCGTGTGCTCTTTCCGGGCCGTCGATGCCGACCTCGACGGTGGTGACGACGTGCCGGACACCGGAGCCGGGACCGGCGAGGCCGTCAGCGCGGTACTTGCCGAGACCCGCGACGATCTCCTCTCGTCCGTGCCAGGTCACCCGGCCCGACTCCCAGACGCCGTCCGCGGCGAACAAGGCGCCCAGGTCCGCGAGGTCGCCGTCGTCGGCGAGGAAGGCGAACCGTGACAGCAGGTCGTGGATCTCCGCGCGGTCCTCGGCGGGGGAGGGGTGTGCCATGTCGCTCACCTCCTGGGGTCGCCGAGGCGGTCGGCGGCCACGGCGCGGACCGCGTCGGCGATGGGGACGAAGGGATGCGCGCCGGGGGCGAACGGGCCTTCGTGCAGGCGGTTGTGGCAGATGGACACCGCCAGGCCCGTGTCGAGTTCGGCCCAGGACAGTGATCCGCCCGCCCCCGGATGGTGGATGATCTGCGGGTTCGGGCCGATGACCGGGTTGGTGCCGGGGGCCGGGCCCCCGAGCCAGTAGCCGTACGCGCCGACGTGGGCGACGCCGCCGAGGTAGAGGTCGTCGTCGTCGGCGCCGTCCCGGGGCCGGGTGAAGGAGCGGACGTGCTCGGACTCCAGCAGCCGGACGCCGTCCAGTTCTCCGTGCCCGGCCAGCATGGCGAAGAACCGGGCGAACGCGCGGGCGGTGCCGATCCCGCCGGCGCCGGGGTTGACGGTCCGGCGCGCCAAGGAGGTGTTGTAGACCGAGGAGCCCGGGAAGACCTGCCGGGGCATGCCGCGCAGGTAGAGGTCCGGGGCGTCGCCGGGCGGGTCGCCGCCGTTGAGGGGGGCGACCCGGCCGTCCTCGGACTCCGGCAGGCCGAGGAACAGGTCGGTGATGCCCAGCGGCTCCAGGAGGTCCTGCCGGATCACCGTCTCGATCGGCCGGTGCCCGGGATCGGCGCGCCGGACGATCTCGCCGACGATCCAGCCCCAGACCAGCGCGTGGTAGGCGTTGACGGTTCCCGGCGGGTAGCTCGGCGCCGTGTCCTCGATCGCCTGGATCATCCATCGCCAGTCGGCCTGGCGCTCGGGTGTGACGTCCTCGGGCATCCACGGAATGCCCGCCCGGTGGGCGAGCACGTGCCCGACGGTGATCGCCTCTTTGCCGTTCCGGGCGAACTCGGGCCAGTACCGCGCGACCGGCGCGCCGTAGTCGACCAGGTCACGTCCTGCGAGCCGGTGCAGTGCAGTCGCGGTGACGGCCTTCGTCACCGAGAACACGTTGAACAGCGTCGAGCCGTCCACCGGGGCGCCGGTCGCCGGGTCGGCGGCGCCCGCCCAGGCGTCGACGATGAGCTCGCCGCCGAGGTAGGCGGCGACCTGCACGCCCTCCTCGCCGAGCTCGCGCGCCGTGTCGAGCGCTTTGACGATCCGCGGGTCCGGTGCCGCTGCGGCGTCCATGCCCGCTCCTTTCTCCTGGGGCGGATCTCTTCGCGGCCGTCAGCCGCCTGCCCCGGTCTCCAGCACCGGGAACATCGATCGGAAGTCGGGGGGATCGGCCCGGTGCGCCAGCTGGTCGGCTCGGGCCTGGAGGGTCTCCGCGCAGCGCGCGTCGTCGGAGAAGACCCAGAACTCGCCGGCCGCGATCTGCCGGACCATGTGCTCGGCCGCCGACACCGGGTCCAGCCCGGTCGTGACGTTGGCCTGCTGCATCCAGTCGAAGAACCGGTCGGCCTCGGCGCTGTCGCTGGGCGCGGACGCCTGGGCGTCGAGGAAGATCCGGCTGCGGACCGAGTGCGGCAGCACGGCGCTGACCTGGATCGGCGCGCCGACGAGCCGCAGCTCCTGGTGCAGGCATTCGGTGAGGGCGAGCACGGCGTGCTTGCTGACGATGTACGGAGCCTGGAACGGGGCCGTCTTCACGCCGCCGACCGATGACAGGTTGGCCACGACGGCGGGACGCCCGGCCGCGATCATGCGGGGAAGGAAGGCGCGCAGGCAGTGCACGATCCCGTCCACGTTGATCGCCATCACCTGGCGCCAGCGGGCGGCCGGTATCTCCCACAGCCGGCCCGCGGTCTCGACGCCGGCGTTGTTGATGAGCAGGTCGAGGCTTTCCGACGAGGCGAAGACGTGCTCCGCCAGCCGTTCGACGGCGGCGTCGTCGGTGACGTCGACCTCGTAGGGCTCGGCTGCGCCGCCCGCGTCCCGGACGGCCGCCACGACCTCTTCGGCGCGGGACCGGACGATGTCCGCGACGACGACCCTCATGCCCAGGGCCGCGAGATGACGGACGAATCCCTCGCCGATGCCGGCGCCGCCTCCGGTGACCAGCGCGGTCCCGCCGCCGAACCGCTCCTTCGAGATCGTCATGCGTTCTCCCGTGCGGCCGGTCGCGAGTGAGGGAAGGCCGTCGAGCGGTCCTCGGGAAGGTGGTCGAGGGAGTCCATGGTGTCGAGCACGACGGACAGGGCCTGGAACACCGGCCGCCCGCCGTGGGGCGCCACCGCGCCGGTGACGGTTCCCGATGAGAGGTTCGCCGGCACGCCGCTGACGACCTTGGTGACGAAGATGTACGACGCGAAGCGCGTGCCGCCGCCGTCCCGGCCGGTGACGTGCACGTTCGTGCCGTTGTGCCGCAAGGGATAGGGACTGTTCAGGCGGTGGTCGGTGTTCCAGGCCATGACCGCCTCGGCGCCGCGGACGTCGCAGCGGACGAACTCCTCGAAGGGGGAGTCGCCGGTGTCGGTACGGCAGGTGAAGTGCGCGTCGGGGGCGAGGAGCGCGGCCAGGGCGGCGAAGTCTCCCTCGTCGTAGGCGAACCACCAGCGCGACACCAGGTCGGCGACCTCGTGGGTGGGGACGTCGGAGGCGTTCACAGCAGCGGGTCTCCCATCGCGGCATAGGAGGCGAGGATGTTCTCGCTGTGGAAGCCCTGGACCGCCTCGTCGCCGCGGTCGGCGAAGAGCCCGGCGTAGTGGCCGACCGGGTCGCCGCTTCCCTCGAAATGCGGATAGTCGGAGGCGAACACCCCCACCGTCGGGAACGCGTCGAGCAGTGCGGTGGGGTTCTCGGCGTCGGTCGGGAGGGGCGACACCCGGAGGTTGCGGGCGGCGAACTCGCTCGGCGTCAGCGAATGGGTGTAGCGGCCGATCCGGACGTCGCTGCCCTTGCTCGCGACGAACGCGTCGAGCTTGCGGATCAGCGGCGCGACCCAGGCGATGCCCTGTTCCGACATCAGGACGGTGAGCTTCGGATGCCGCTCGAAGACGCCCTCGAAGATCGCCGAGGTGAGCCAGGTCTCGGCCGTCTGGGACATGTGCAGGGTCGCCAGCAGCCGCACGATCGCCGGCTTGTCGGTGGTGGACCAGCCCGGATGGAACGTCGCCGGGCTGAGTCCCACATGGATGACGCCGATCATCCCGAGTGCGCTCGCGGCGGCCCACACCGGGTCGTAGTCGGGGTGGGTCGTCGGGCGGTCGCCGACGGGCTCGGCGTTGATGAGGAAGGTCCGGCTGCCCAGCTCGCGCATCCGGGTGAGCTCGCGCACGCACCAGTCCGGGTCCTCCCACCGCAACGTCGTCGTGGGCATGATCCGGTCGGTGTGACCTTTCGATCGCTCGCCCATCCAGGTGTTGACGGCCTCGAGCGTCCGCATGCCGAGGTCCGGATCCTCGATGACCCGGGCGAGCGTGTAGCCGGTGCCGGTGGTGACGACCTGTTTGGCGATGCCCTGCCCGTCGAGCCACTCGATCCGGACGGCCGGGTCGGTCATCTCCGGGTTCATCGTCGCGCCCTTGTAGCCGAGGCCGGCCGCGTCCGACCTGGTGATGTCGAACATCAGCTCCATGCTCGGCGTCGTCAGCCGCTCGATCGGCATCCGCCGCTCCGGCGGGGCGTGGCGCAGCAGGTCGTCGCTCATGAAGAACGCGAACTCCTCGGCGGAGGCGAGCGCGAAGCGGGGATCCGATTCCGGGTACCTGTCGGGGAGTTCCCGCTTCAATCGGGGAAAGGAGTCCAGCCAGTCGGCGGTGGGCTCGTAATGGGCATCCATATCGATGATCACGAGGACCTCCTGCGGGTGCGCGGGCCTTCGCCCGGCGTGCCCCCCCGAAAGGGCGGTGGCGGGCTCGGCGCCCACGTTAAGAAGGCCGCCGGCGCGTCCGGTGCGGATGTTCCGGTCAGTAGACGCCTTCTCGCATCGCGCCCACGCAGCGGTCGGCCGGGACGGTGGGGCTAGGCTGATCGCCTAGTCTCGGTCCGTCACGAGGACCGCGCACGGGAGGAAGTGGTCGTGGTGAAGGGCTCCGGGCGCCGGACACTGACCGAGCGCCGGGCCGAGGAGCTGCGGTTCTCCGTGGCACGGACCGCGCTGGAGCTGTTCGCGCTCGACGGCGGGACGAGCACCACGGTCGAGACGATCTGCGACCGCGCCGGGATCTCCCAGCGGACGTTCTACCGCCACTTCGCCGTCAAAGAGGACGTCGTGGTGCCGTTGTTCGAACGGGCGGCGGAGGCGGTCGTCGAGGCGCTGCGGAACGCGCCCGAGGGCGGCGACGTGGCGACGACCCTCGCGGAGGTGTTCTATCCGCGCACGATGTTCCGGGACGGTCCGCCGACGCTTTTCCAGCGCCGTTTCCTGTCGGTGATCAGGGACTCTCCCGAATACCTCTCGCGCTGGCATGCGATCGACGAGCCGCTGATCGGGCCGATCGCCGATTTCCTCCAGGAGCGCGGGCTGGTCTCCGACGAGCCTTTCGAGCGCCTGCTGCGGGCGGGACTGGTGCTCCAGGCGTCCCGGCTGACGTACTACCACTGGATCCGCGAGGACACCGCCCAGGATCTGGAGGAGCTCCACGAGCTGCTGGAACGGGCGATGGCGGCGCTCGTGTCGCCCTGGACCGGGGCCTCGGCCGCTCAGGCCTGACGGGCCGGTTCGGGGGTGCGCGGCCGGGGAGCGGCCGGGCCGCTCGCCGGACCGGTGCGCGGACCCCGGGGGAGACCGTTCGGACGCCGCCGGGCTCCGACCCGCGGCACCCCTGTGACGGCGTCCCAGATGTCGGCCGCGGCGATGCGCAGGTGCGCGACCAGGTCGCCGGTGCGCAGCGACGCCGCCGGCCCGGTGAGCGACAGCGCCGCCGGGGAACGCCCCGACGGGCCGACGACCGTGGCGACCGAGGCGATGCCGAGGACGAGTCCCTGCATGTCGACGGCCACGCCGTGGTCGCTGACCTTGTAGAGCTCGCGCTCGTACTGGGCGTGCGTCCGCAGGCTGTAGGCGGTCGGCGGGACGGACAGGTCCGGCGCCGGGCGCTCGGCCGGATCGAGCCGGGCCAGCAGGGCGCGGCCGGGCGCCGTGTGGTGGGCGGGCTGCCGCGCGCCGACCTGCCAGCCGTCGGTGTTCTGGGGCCAGCCGCCGACCCGTTCGATGTGCAGGACGTCGGCGCCGCGCAGGACGCTGAGGTGGACGGTGAGCCCGGTGCGCCGGTGCAGCTCGTGCATGATCGGCAGGCTCGCGCGGTGGATCCCGTCTCCACGGACGACGAGGGAGCCGAGTTCGAAGATGCGCATGCCGAGGCCGTACTCGAAGCCGTGCCGTTCCACCCAGCCCATGTCGACGAGCCGCTGCAGGATGCGGTGGGTCGAGGACCGCGGAAGGTTCGCCTTCCGGGCCAGCTCGGCGAGCGTCAGCCGCCGCGTGCCGTCGAAGGCCTCCAGGAGGGAGGAGACGCGGTCGAGCATCGTCGCCGGAGCCTGCTCCGCGGGGGCTGTGGTCATGACGTGCACCTCCAGGACGATCGGTGGCCACGCGGACACCTGGATGTCAGATTCCGTCAACTTGGCAGAATCTGCCATAGCTGTGACAGTAGTCACCGTTCACGTGCCTGTAAAGAGGATGAAACCGACGGATCGGGCTCCCGTGCGCCCCGATGACCAGGCATGCCGCGGAGCCCTGCGCGCGGCGGTCGCGCAGGGCTCCTGAGGGCTGGAGGCGGTCGGCGGCGGGTCAGTCGTAGGTGATCTCGACGTGGTCGGTGACGGGGACGGACTGGCAGCCGAGCACCCAGCCCTCCTCCAGGTCCTCGTCCTCGAGCACGTCGTTGCGGAGCATCTTGACCTCGCCGGCGGTCACCCTGCAGGCGCAGGCGCTGCAGGCGCCCTCCCGGCAGGAGAAGGGCGCTTCGAGCCCTTGCGACAAGAGCAGGTCGAGAAGGGGCGTCTCAGCGGGCCAGGCCAAGGAGTGCCGCGTTCCGTCGAGTGTGACGTCGACCTGCGCGGCGACCGTCTCGCCGGCCGGTGCCGGCGACGGGTCCGCGAAGGGGTCCCCGGTGAGGGAACGGAAACGTTCGACCACGATCCTCCCGGCGGGCATGCCCACGGTGCGAAGCGCGGCGGTCACCGCGTCCATGAACGGCTCGGGCCCGCACACGAAGGCGGCGTCGGCCCCCGCGAAGGGCGCGGTCAATCCGGCCAGCGCCGCCTCGGTCGGCAGCCCTTGAAGGCTTTCCAGCAAGTGGACGACGCGGAGCCGGTGCCGCGCGCGGTCGGCGAGATCGCGCAGTTCGCGGGCGAAGATGACCGAGGACTCGTCGCGGTTCGCGTAGAGGAGGGCGGCGGTGCCCTCGGGCCGGGCCAGGATCGCCTTGGCGATCGAGATCACCGGCGTGATCCCGCTGCCGGCCGCGACGAGCAGCACGTCGTTCGTCCGCGGCTTCGGGGTGAAGGCACCGGCGGGAGGCAGCACCTCGAGCGCGTCCCCCGGGCGTACGTGGTCGCAGATCCAGTTCGATGCCGCCCCGCCCTTCACCCGTTTGACCGTGATCTTCAGATGGGGGTCGGTGCCGGGCGCGCTGGACAGCGAATAGCAGCGCGCCAGAGGGAAGCCGTCAGGGCCCGGAACCCGGACCGTCAGGAACTGCCCTGGCCGGTAGGCGAACTTTTCCCCTTGGTCCTCGGGTACTCGGAGGACGAAGGAACGGGCGTCCGAGGTCTCGTCGATCACCTCGAGAACGCTGAGCGCGCTGACGCGCGCTCCGGTGGGGGCGGTCATCGGATCGGCTGCCGGACCTGTCCGGTTCCGATCGGAACGCGCCCGCCGCGCACGGCGGCCTCGATGCTGTCGCGCAGCCGCAGGCATGTGCGGACGACGGCCTGTCCGGGCCTCTCGCCCAGTTCCGCGCATTGCCGGGTGTCGGCCGTCCACTGGACGAGCGTGTGCGCGAGGCTGTTCTTCTCCACCAGCACGCAGGAACCGCAGTGATGGCAGGACACGGGGTGCACGCGTCTCTCCTCGTTCTCCTCCGTGGCGCGCGCGT
>NZ_JBEYYT010000271.1:0-12961 GCF_040645715.1 Spirillospora sp. NPDC046719
GGGGGGCGTCGGCGGCTCGGCCGCGGTGGGGGCCCGCCCCCCGCCGCACGTCAACGGGCCGGGGGTGGGAGGGGGAGGTCTCGGAGGCGGGCCTTCTGCACCTTGTTGGAGCCGGTGCGGGGCAGGTCGTCGACCACGTCCAGGTACACGGGGATCTTGTACCTGGCGAGGCGGCCGGCGAGGAACTCCCGCAGTTCGGCGAGGTCCAGCGCGGCGCCGGGGGCGGTGACGACGAAGGCCCGGCCGACCTCGCCCCACCGGGCGTCGGGGACGCCGATCACCGCGGCCTCGGCGACGGCCGGGTGCTCGAAGATCGCGTTCTCGACCTCCGCCGGGTAGACGTTCTCGCCGCCGGAGATGAACATGTCCTTCACCCGGTCGACGATGTAGAAGTAGCCCTCGTCGTCGACGTGGGCGATGTCGCCGGAGCGGAACCAGCCGTCGTCGGTGAACGCGGACGCGGTCGCGTCGGGGGCGTTCCAGTAGCCCGGCGTGACGTTCGGCCCCTTGATGACGACCTCGCCGGGCTCGCCGGGCTCCACGTCCGTCAGGTCGGGGCGCACGCAACGGACGCCGGTGAAGAACACCGGCACTCCCGCCGACCCGGCCTTGCGCTCGCTCTGCGCGGCTTCGAGGAACGTCGCGCCCGGCGCCGTCTCGGTGAGGCCGTAGCCCTGGCAGAAGACGAGGCCGCGCTCCTGGTAGGTGTGGATCAGCCCGGTCGGCACCGGCGCGCCGCCGGACATCAGGCTGCGGACGGACGACAGGTCGGCGCCGTCCCAGCGCGGTGACTGCGCGAGCGCGGCGAACATGGCGGTGACGCCGAACATCCAGGTGACGCGGTGCCGCTCGATGAGGTCGAGGCATTCCTCGACGTCCCAGGACGGCATGATGACCGAGCATCCGCCCTTGAGGAACGTCGGCAGCAGGCACTGGTTCAGCGCCGCGACGTGGAACAGCGGCGCGCTGACCAGCGTCACCTCGTCGCCCGCGACGTCCACGCCGACGAGCAGGTTGTAGCAGTTCCAGACGAGGTTCCCGTGGGTGAGCATCGCGCCCTTGGGACGTCCGGTGGTGCCGGAGGTGTAGAGGATGCACGCCACGTCGTCGAGCGTGACCTCCGTGTCGGTCGGGACCGGGTCGCCGCCCGCGAGCCACTCCTCGTAGGCGGGTTCGCCCTCGGCGGGCTCGCCGACCGCTACGACGGTGGCGGGCGCCCGCTCGGCCGCGCGGACGACCGACGCGCATTCGGGGGCGTAGACCAGCACGGACGCGCCGCTGTCGCCGAGCATGTAGTCGATCTCCGGCGCGGCGAGCCGGAAGTTCAGCGGGACGAAGACGGCGCCGAGCACGTGCGCGGCGAACATCGTCTCGACGAACGCCGGATGGTTCGGCCCGAGGTAGGCGACCCGGTCGCCCTTGCCGACGCCGGCGGCGCGCAGCCGGCCGGCGAGCCGCGCCGTCCGGTCGTGGACCTCCCCGTACGTCGTCGGGCGGTCCCGGAAGACGAAGGCGGTGCGGCCGGGCGACATCGCGGCCCGCCTGGCCGGCCATCCCCCGAGTCCTGCGTTCACCACGGTGTTTCACTCCTCTTGCTGAGCAGCGTTTGCGGATGGCCGGCCGCGCGGCCCGATCGGGGCCGGGGCGGGCGGGCGGGAAGGGCGGTCAGGCGTAGTGGCGGTAGACGGCCTGGGCGACGCAGGCGGGCTTGGCCTCGCCGTCGATCTCGACGGTGAAGTCGCAGACCATCTGCACGCCGTTCCCCGGGACGTCGGTCACGTCGGCGACCCGGCCGGCGAGCCGGATCCTCGAACCGACGCGGACGGGGCTCGGGAACCGGACCTTCTCCAGGCCGTAGTTGATGCTCATCTTCGTGCCCTGGATGCCGAGCAGGTCGTTGAACAGCGGGATGACCAGCGACAGCGTCAGGTAGCCGTGCGCGATGGCCGCGCCGAACGGGCCGTCCTTGGCCTTCTCGGGGTCGGTGTGGATCCACTGGTGGTCGTCGGTGGCGTCGGCGAAGGTGTTCACCCGGTCCTGGGTGATGTCGAGCCAGCGGCTGTGGCCGAGGTCCTTGCCGGCCAGGGCCTTGATCTCGTCGAGACCGGTGACGGTGATCATGCGTTCTCCTTGCCGGTGAGCCCGAGCAGCCGGGCGGCGTTGTCCTTGAGGATCTTCGGGCGGACCTCGGGCTTGATCTCCAGCTTCGCGAAGTCGGCGAGCCAGCGGTCCGGGGTGATGACGGGGTAGTCCGAGCCGAACAGCACCTTGTCCTTCAGCAGGCTGTTGGCGTACCGGACGAGCTGCGGCGGGAAGTACTTCGGCGACCAGCCGGACAGGTCGATGTACACGTACGGCTTGTGGTTGGCGACGGCGAGGGCCTCGTCCTGCCAGGGGAACGACGGGTGCGCCAGGATGATCCGCAGCTCGGGGAAGTCCACGGCGACGTCGTCCACGAGCATCGGGTTCGAGTACTTCAGCCGGATGCCCCCGCCGCCGGGGACGCCGGCGCCGATGCCGGTCTGCCCGGTGTGGAACAGCGCCGGGACGCCCAGCTCCTCGATCGCCTCGTACAGCGGGTACGCGAGCGGGTCGTTCGGCGCGAAGCCCTGGATGCTCGGGTGGAACTTGAACCCGCGCACCCCGTACTGCTCGACGAGCCGCCGCGCCTCGCGCACGCCCGCCCTCCCCTTGTGCGGGTCGACGCTGGCGAACGGGATCAGGACGTCAGGGTGCTCGACGCAGCTCTCGGCGACCTCCTCGTTGGCGATGCGCGGCCAGCCGGTGGCGTGCTCGGCGTCGACCGTGAAGACGACGGCCGCCATGCTGCGCTCGCGGTAGTAGGCGGCCATCTCGGGGATGGTCGGCTGGCGGTGCCCGTGCGCCTTGAAGTACTCCTCGGACGCGCCGAACAGCTCCGGGCTCAGCGAGCCGTGCCCGTCCTTGCTGATCTCGGCGTGGGTGTGGACGTCGATCGCGGTCAGCGCGTCGACGTCGATCGTGAGGTCGGCCATGTCAGTCCTCCGGTGCCTTCGGCGCGGGCATGCCGTAGGTCTCCGGCTCGGCGCCCACGCCCGTGCTCCACTCTTCGGCGATCGCCTCGGCGCTCCAGCCGCCGTCGGCGAACGCGACCGCCTTCTCCTTCGGGTGCGCCCACAGCGCCAGCCGGTCGCCGCCGATCCCGATCGCCTGCCCGGTGACGTCCTTGGACGCGTCCGAGGCCAGGAAGACGACCAGGCCCGTGACGTCCTCGACGGTGCCGAGGCCCTCGTCCTTGCGCAGCCAGTCCGGCAGCGGCTCGCCCGTGCGCTCGGACTCCTCGATGACCGGGCCGAACGCGGGGATCGTCTTGGTCATCTCGGTCGCCGCGACCGGCACGACCGCGTTCACGGTGATGTTCGCACGGGCCAGCTCCATCGCCCAGGTGCGCGCCATCGCCGCGATGCCCGCCTTGGCGGCGGCGTAGTTGGTCTGGCCGAAGTTGCCGCGCTGCCCGGCCGGGGAGGAGATGAGGATCAGCCGCCCGCCCGTGCCCTGCTCGCGCATCCGGGCCGCCGCCGCGCGGGCGCAGG
The DNA here is from genome assembly GCF_040645715.1 of Spirillospora sp. NPDC046719. NCBI lineage: Bacteria > Bacillati > Actinomycetota > Actinomycetes > Streptosporangiales > Thermomonosporaceae > Spirillospora > Spirillospora sp. NPDC046719. The sequence goes on from NZ_JBEYYT010000271.1 coordinate 3,573, forward strand.
TGAAGGTGCCGCGCAGGTGGACGCGGACGACGTCGTCGAAGTCGTCGTCGGTCATCTTCCACAGCACCCGGTCCCGCAGGATGCCCGCGTTGGTGATCAGCACGTCGAGCCGGCCGAACTCCCGGACGGCCGTGCCGACCAGCTCGTCGGCGGTCTCGGTGCCGCCGACCGCCGCGACGACGCCGGTCGCGGTGCCGCCCGCCGCGGTGATCTTCGCGACCGCCGCGTCGACCGCGTCCCGGTCCACGTCGTTGACCACCACCGAGGCGCCGGCGGCCGCCAGGGCCTCGGCGTAGGCGAGGCCGAGGCCGCGCCCGCTCCCGGTGACGACGACGACCTTCCCGTCCAGTTCCATAGCTCCCCACAATCGACAGGAATCCTGTTGATGGCCAGTGTTCACATTCAACAGGTTTCCTGTCAATGCCCTACCCTGGACGCGTGCCGCGCGACCAGGGAGAGCCGATGACCGACAGCCCGCCGCCGACGACCGCCGGCAAGTCGCCGCCGTCGCTGCTGTACCTGGTCAAGCGGCTGGAGCTGCTCGTCCGGTCGCGGCTGGAGGAGCTGGTCAGGCCCGCCGGCATCACCGCGCTGCAGTACACGGCGCTCACCGTCCTGGAGCGGCACGACGGGCTGTCGGCCGCCCAGCTCGCCCGCGACTCGTTCGTCACCGCGCAGTCGATGGCCGACATGGTCCGCGCCCTGGAGACCCGCGGCCTCGTCCGCCGCGAGCGCAACCCCGCGAACCGGCGCGAGCTGCTCATCCTGCTCACCGCCGCCGGACGCGCCCTGCTGGACGATCTCGCCGGGCCCGTCGGTGAGCTGGAGGAGCGGATGATCCGCGACCTGACGTCCCGCCAGGTCGGCCAGTTCCGCACCACCCTCACCGACACCTGGCGCGCCCTCTCCTGACGAGGGGCCGGGCGCCGCCGCCCGAATCGCCGCCCCGGACGGCGTTCCCATGGCAAGATCAGCCGACCCCCTTGAAGAGCGGAGGCGGCGGCTGTGCAGCCACCATCGGACCAAACGCCGTACGGAAACGGCGGATCCCCCTACGGCGCTCCCCAGCAGACGCCCTACGCCGGTCAGCCTTACGCTGGTGCGCCGTATGGCGGCCAGCCCTATGGCGGTCAGCCGAACGGCGGGCAAGCGTATGGCGGGCAGCCCTATGGTGGTGCGCCTCATCCCGGTCAGCCGTATGGCGGCCAGCCCTACGCCGGTCAGCAGCCGGCCCCGTACGCGCCGCCTCCGCAGCAGACGCCGTACGGCGCGGCGCCCGGCCAGCCCCTGCCCCACGGTGCGCAGCAGACCGCGCACTACGGGACCCAATGCCGCTTCTGCGGCTGCGTCCCGGCGGTCGACACCACCTTCCGCGGCCACCGCGGCATGATCCTGATCATGTCGTTCCTGCACACCAAGGGACCGTTCTGCCGGGACTGCGGCCTGGCGGTGTTCCGGGACATGACGGCGAAGACCCTGATCGGCGGCTGGTGGGGCTACGTCTCCTTCGCCGCGACGCCGATCACCGTGCTGATCAACCTCACCCGGCGCGGCAAGGTCGCCTCCCTGGCGCCGCCGATGCCGCCGCCCGACGGCGGCCCGCACCGCCGCCCCGCCGATCCCGGCCCGCCGCTGATGTCCCGCCCGATCGCCATCATCGGCGCGCTCGTCCCGCTCCTGCTGGTCGTCCTGCTCCTGATCGTCGCCGTCGCCGGAGGCTGACGGGCCGTGGCCCGGCACCGGCGGGCTACATGAAGTTGCGGGTGTGCAGGGCGGACAGCTCGGCGGCCTCGCCGTCGGGGAAGCCGAGGTGGGCCAGGCGGCGCCGGCGCCCCTCGTCCATCTCCCTCCGCAGGTCGAGCACGGCGGCGTGCCCGCGCCGGACGGCCCGCGGCGACCACTCGCCGGCGGCGAGGAGGACCAGCGCGTCGAAGACGTCCTGGTTGAGGCCGGTGGACGCGGCGAGGGCGTCGTGGCGGCGCTCGACCGCCGCCCGGAGCCGCGACCGGAAGCGCGGATCGGCCTCGGTCCGGTGCCGGAGGTGCGCGACGCCGAACGCGACGTGCCGGGCCTCGTCCTGCCGGGCGAGGCGGACCGCCCGCCGGGTCACCGGGTCGGGGGCGTGCCGGTCGAGGAACGCGAGCAGGGTGAGGAAGGTGCCCTCGCCCAGCACCGACAGCAGGAAGGACGCCAGCGAGAAGTCGGGCTCGGTGAGCAGGGTGGCGAGGGACGCGCGGCCGCCGGCGGCGGACGTGCCGAGCGGCCCCCCGCGGAGCGCCGCGCGCCGCGCGAACACCTCGACGTGCCGGGCCTCGTCCGACGCCTGGACCGCCAGGAGCTGCACGACCTCGCGGAAGTGCGGGTGGACCCGGGCGAGCAGCCGGGCCGGGACGACGAGCGCGGCCTGCTCGTTCTCCACGAGGTAGGTCATCACCTGGACGACGGCCCGCTCGATGTCGGGCGGCAGGGTGAAAGGGGCGTCCCACGGGACGGCGGTCGCCGGGTCCCACTGCGCGGACGCGGCGTGCGCGTAGAGCGCGGGGGCGATCTCCGCCCAGACCACGTCGCGCTCGGCGAGGTCGAACGCCGGTTCCGGACCGCCGGGTTCGACGAGCGCGCCCCGGGCGGCCAGGCCCCAGTGCGCGGGCGCCGCCGCGACGACGCCGTCCGGTCCCCCCGCGCCGCCCGCGCGTTCCGCGCGCGCCCAGCGGTCGGTGCCTCCCGGGACGATCCAGGCGAGCACGGGTTCCTCGCCCGCCGCGACGGTATGGCCGCGCGGACGGCACCACGCGCGCAGGTGCGCGTCGAGCAGCGGGTCGCGGCCCCGGACGCCGAGCCGCGCGCCCGGCGGCAGGTCGCCGAGCGCCCGCTGCACGAGCAGGTGCGCGCCGCTCTCGAAGCCCAGGTCCTCGAGGTCGAGGACGGGGTCGGTCAAGGCCGGTAGCCCGGCGCGGTGATCGCGCCGGCCGCATCGTAGAACCCCTCGTCGTCCACGGCCCGTTCGAGGAGCGCGTAGCCGCCGGTCCGCGCGGGGCGCCAGGCGGTGAGCCCTTCGAGGTCGAAGAGGGTCCGGACGTCGGGGTCGGACGCGTCCATCGACAGCAGCAGGTCCCGGAACCGGTCCGTCTCGGGCGTTGCACGGGCGGCGGTCATGGTGCAGTGGTCGTAGGGACGCGTCCGGCCGATCACCCGGGTGCCGCCCGGGGGCAGCGTGCCCTCCCGCACGAACAGCAGGTGGCAGGAGTCGACCATGCACGCCGCCGCGACGTCGCCGGACATCATCGCGCGCGCCGCGGCACGCTCGCCGCCGACGTGGTCGCCGTGCAGCCCGACCCCGACGTCGAACCGCCGGACCGCGACCTCCTCCCCGGGCCGGAGCCCGTGCTCGCGCAGCAGCGCGGACGGGAGCAGCGTGGCCTGCGGCGAGTCGATCGCGCCGGTCCCGACCGTCTCGCCCTTGAGGTCGGCGACGTCCTTGTACGGGGAGTCCTCCCGGACGACGACCACCGAGGTCAGGTCCTGGTCGGTGTCCCGCATGACGAGCGGTTCGAGCCGTTCGCCGGCCAGGCGGCGGGCGCGGACCCACGCCAGCGGCGAGTTCCACGCGACGTCGACGCGTCCCGCGACCAGGTCGTCCACCTGCCGCTCGTAGTGGGAGTAGAGGACGAAGTCGACGTCGAGCCCCTGCCGGGCGAACCAGGCCCGGAACCCCGCCCAGATCGTGACGACCTTGGGGTCGTAGGCGACGGCGCCCATCAGCAGCGTCATCCCGAGGCCCCCTCGAAGAGCGGCATGCCGAGGCTCGCCCGCCCGACGAAGTCGTGCAGGGCCTGCGTGGTCGGCGCCATGACCCGGGCCGCGAGCGAGTCGCGGAACAGCCGCTCGACGCCGCACTCCTTGCGGAACGCCGCGCCGCCGCACAGCCGCATCGTCGCGTCCGCGACCTCGGACGCCGCCTCGGCGGCGACGGCCTTGACCTCCAGGACGCGCAGCGTCGCGTCCTCGCGCCCTCCGGCGAGCGCCGCGAGCGCGTCGCGCAGGAACGCGCGGACCTGGTCGGTGCGGATCCGCAGCTCGGCGAACCGGGCGCGCTGCATCGGCTGGTCCGCCAGCGTCCGCCCGAGATGCTCCAGCCTCGTCCGGGTCAGGTGCGCGGCGGCCTCGGCGGTGAGCGCCTCCATCAGCCCGAGCGAGAACGCCGCGCTCAGGACCAGGAAATGGGGCAGCGCCGTCGCGAGGGCGATCTCCAGGCCCTCCCCGTCCGGCCCGAGCATGTCCTCCCGGTCGACGAGGACGCCGTCGGCCTTCACCGGGCTGGACGCGTTGCCGCGCAGCCCCAGGCCGTCGAACGCGCCGAGGACGCTCAGCCCTTCCCGGTCCCGCGGCACCAGCCACAGCGTCATCGGCCCGTCGGCGTCGAGCGGTCGGCTCGACCAGACGTAGCTGTCCGCCTCGCCCGCCGAAGTGACCCAGCTCTTGTCGGCGTCGAGCCGCACGCGCCCGCCGTCGCCGGACGCGGCGGCGGTGCCGAGCGGCGCCCAGAAGTGGCTGCGCGAGCCCGCCTCGGAGAACGCGAGCGTGCCGAGGTGCGCGTCCCCGGCGATCGCCTCCCGGACGTCCTTCGGCCCGTGCGCCTCGATCAGCGCGGTGGCGGCGTAGTGCATGAGCAGGACCATCGCCGTGGACCCGCAGGCGCCCGCGAGCCGCTCGACGACGTGCGCGGCCGCGCCGAGTCCCTCGCCGCGCCCGCCCGCCGACTCGGCGCTGATGAGGCCGAGCAGGCCGGCGTCCGCCAGCGCGCCGACGTTCGCGCGGGGGAAGGCCCCGGCGCGGTCGACCTCGGCGGCCCGCGGGCGAATGGATTCCTCGATGACGTCCTGAATGGCGCGCGCGTAGTCGTAGGACAACCGTCCGCTCCTTTTCGCGTTGGATTCACGGAGCGTCGGCGAAATGGCCGGAATCACCGGAGGCGCCGACGCGGCAGAGTGCCCGCCGGCGCTATTCGAAGTCGTCGGGGCTCAGATCCTCGAGCGCGCCGCCCCGCCCCTCGGGGGACGTCGGCGAGAAGCCCTCCTCCTCGTCCGGGCGCTTCCGGCGCCGGGACGCGTCCTCCCCGCCCTCCGTCCGGGAGCTCTCCGGCTCCTCGTCCCCGGCACCGCCGCCGGCCGTCGGCTCGCTCATCGTCTCCCCCGAATATCGCTGGTCAGGCCCTTCCCTTACCCGTGGCGCGCGTCACGGATTCGGTGCGGAGACCCCGGGGTAGACAAAATGCGGCACTCATGGCCACCGGTTGGTTCAAGCGAGGCTCAGGAGTTCGTTGTGCTCATCGTCACGGGAACGGCGGCCAGCGCCATCCGCAATCTGTCGTGCGGGCCGGGCCTGCCGGGCGGTGCCGGCATGCGGATCGCGCCGCTCGACGGCGACGCCTCCCTCCTCGCCGTGACGCCGGCGGAGCGCCCCGCCTCGACCGACGAGGTCGTCGAGGCGGAGGGCGCCCGCGTGTTCCTGGACTCCGCGGCGGCCGCGTACCTGCACGACAAGGTCCTCGACGTCCGCCTCGACGACCAGGGCGCGGTGTCGTTCCTCATCACCGCGCCGACCCGCTGAGGACGGTTCAGCGCCACCAGTCGTCGAGCGGCGAGACCGGGACGGTCCGCTTGTGCCGGGTCGCGAGGTAGACCGACTCCACCTTCTCCGCCACCTCCGGGGGGACGTCGACGCCCTCCAGGTAGGCGTCGATCTGGCTGTACTTCAGGCCGAGCGCCTCCTCGTCGGGCAGCGCGGGCCGGTCGTCCTCCAGGTCGGCGGTCGGCACCTTCTCCCAGGTGCTCGGCGGCGCGCCCAGCTCCCGCAGCAGCGCCGCGCCCTGCCGCTTCGTCAGGCCGGTCAGCGGGGTGGCGTCCACGCCGCCGTCGCCGTACTTGGTGAAGAACCCGGTCACCGCCTCGGCGGCGTGGTCGGTGCCGACCACGAGCAGGCCCAGCTGCCCGGCGATCGCGTACTGGATCACCATGCGCTCGCGGGCCTTGATGTTGCCGCGCACGAAGTCCCGCAGCACCGGCTCGCCGTCCAGCAGCTCGCGCAGGCCCTCCGCCGCCTCCCCCGCGACGGCGTCCGCGCTGGGCCTGACGTTCACCGCGATCGACCGGTCGGGCCGGATGAACTCCAGCGCGACCCGCGCGTCGTGCTCGTCCGCCTGGACGCCGTACGGCAGCCGGACCGCGACGAACGTGGCCTCGTGCCCCTCGGCCCGCAGTTCCTCGGCGGCGAGCTGGCACAGCCGGCCGACCAGAGTGCTGTCCTGCCCGCCGCTGATCCCGAGGACGTAGCCCTTGGCCGAGGTCGACCGCAGGTAGTCCTTGAGGAAGGCGACCCGCTCCCGGATCTCGTCCGCCGGAACAATGGACGCCTTGACGCCGAGCTCGTCGATTATCCGCTTCCGTAGGTTCGTCACCGGCACACTGTAGCCGAAACCACCGCAACGTCCAAATAACCCGGAATGCGGTTATCATTGGCCACGGTAGCCATTTCGCTATTGTGCGCATCATCGAATATCTGCGCGCTGCTCGGCCGCCGTTATCCGGGGCGGCTCGTCAGCTTCTCGCGTATCCGTCGGCTTGGAGGGTGAAAAGGCGGGCGTACTCCCCCTGCAGCGCCATCAGCTCGTCGTGGGTCCCGCGTTCGGTGATCCTGCCCTCGCTGAGGACGACGATGACGTCCGCGTCGCGGACCGCGCCGAGCCGGTGCGAGATGAGGACGCTGGTCCGGCCCCGGCGGTGGCGGCGCAGGGACGCGTGGACGGCGTGCTCGGCCTCCGCGTCCAGGCCCGAGCTCGGCTCGTCCAGCAGGAGCAGGTCGCGGCTCTGCCGCAGGAACGCGCGGGCGAGCGCGAGGCGCTGCCACTGCCCGCCCGACAGGGCCACGCCGGAGCCCTCGTCGCGGTCGGCGAAGATCCTGCTCAGCATCGTGTCGTAACCGCGCGGCAGCGCCTCCAGGGCGTCGTGGACCCCGGCGCGGGCGGCGGCCTCCCGGATGCGGTCCGGGTCGTCGCCGGACGCCAGGTCGCCGAGCATGATGTTCTCGGCGGCGGTGAGGTCGTACTCCATGAAGTCCTGGAAGACGACCCCGATCCGCTCGCGGAGCTGCGCCGGGTCCAGGTCGCGCAGGTCGACGCCGTCCCACCGGACGGAGCCCTTGTCCGGGTCGTACAGCCGGCACAGCAGCTTCACGAGCGTGCTCTTGCCGGCGCCGTTCACCCCGACGAGGGCCACGCTGCGGCCGCACGGGATGTGCAGGTCGACCCCGCGCAGGATCCAGGGGTGGTCCTCGCTGTAGCGGAACCACACGTCGCGGAGCTCGATGCCCTGCCGCAGTGCGGGGACCGGCCGGCTGCCCGGCCGGACCGGCATGTCGGGCTCGGCCTCCACGATCGCGGTGTAGTGGCCGAACAGCAGCAGGGCGTTGTGCGCGTCCGCCCACCGGTCGACGATGGAGGTCAGCGCCGCCTGGACCCCGGCGACGGCCGCGACGAACATCGTCACGTCGCCGGCCGTGATGCCGCCCGACGCGGCCGCGAGCACGGCCCACACCAGCCCGCCGCCCGCGACGAGCCCGCCGACCAGGGCGAGCAGCCCCTGGCCGCGCAGGGTCTTCAGGTCGACCCGCCGCTCGGCGGCGTTGGTGGCGAGGACCTCGTCCAGCATCCGGGCGCGGAAGAAGTCGCCGAGCCCGAACAGCCGCACCTCCTTGGCCGCCTCGGGCCTGGTCAGCAGCTCTCCGTAGAAGATCTCCCGCCGCATCCCCGGGCTGATCCGCCACATCGTGCGGGCCCGCTCCCGGCTCAGCGCGAGCTGGACGCGGACCGCGGGCAGCGCCGCCAGGAAGATCACCGCGACCAGCAGCGGGTTGATCACCAGCAGCGTGCCGACGAACCCCGCCATGGTGATGGCCGCCTGCGCGACGGTCAGGCCCCCGACGATCAGCCGGTCCGGCGCGTTCTGGCTGGACTCGTGCGCCAGCCGGAGCGTGTCCTGGAACTCCGGGTCCTCCAGGCGGCGCAGCCCGCCGTGCGCGTTGACCGCCCCGAACAGCCGGGCCGCGACGAGGGCCCGCACCGCCCGGCGCAACTGGGCCTGCGCGTAGGTGGAGGCGTGCGGCAGGACGACGACGCACAGCCCGCAGGCGGCGAGCCCCACCGCGAGGGCGGGGAGGGCGTCGTGGTTCCGGTGGGTGGTGAGCGCGTCCAGGACGCCCTTCGTCAGCCACGCCGTCGCGACCGGCGCGAGCCCGGTGAGAACGGCGAGCAGGACCGCCCCGGCGGTCGCGCCGGGGTGCGCCCGCCAGGCGAGCGCGGCCACGGCCGCGGTCCGCCGCGGCGTCCGCTCCGCCCGGTTCACGTGCCCGCCGTCATCGGCAGGTCGAGCGCGCAGTGGACGCCGTCGAAGACGACGCTCGCGACGAGATGGGGCAACGATGGTCCCTCGGGGCGGGCCGGCCGTGGCCGCGCCGGCTCAGCGGCAGTACGTCTTGCCGGCGTAGATGCAGCAGTGGATGCCCGTGGAGGTCCACCAGCAGGCCTCGGCGCGGGCGGTGGTCTTCGGCAGCATCCTGCCGAGGAGGCGGTCGCCGATGCGGTTGACTGCACGGATCATGGGGGATCTCCTCACGTCGAGCCGGGCCGAGCCGGCTGCGGGGTTCCGACCGGCGCACGCTGCCGAGATGATCAGCGCTCGCTGGCCCAGAAGCTAACCCCGGCGATCCGCACCGACAAGGGGCCGGCCGCCGCCCGTCCCCGTCTTGTGCACTCTGCGATCAAGGTCCGCCGGGCGTTGGTGCTTTCTGCCATGCCGCCCGCTCTTGACGCGGCGCCGGCGTGATGGTCAGACGGCGCACCACCACGCCGAGCAACCGGTCCCCCGGGTACAGGCCCCGCTGCCGCGAGTCGACGCTGTCGGGATTGTCGCCGAGCACCGCGAGCGCCCCATCCGGCACCGTGCCGCCCGCGCCGGCGATCCCCAGCGGCACGGGGTCCCCGGGGATCGCGGCCACGCGCTTGACGTTCCAGGTCCGTCCGTCCGGGCCCGCGGGACCCGGCAGGTACGCGCCGTCCGGGGGCGGTTCCAGCACCACGACGTCCCCGCGCCGCACCCGGTGCAGGGGCCGGCGCCGCGCCAGCACGCGGTCGCCGTCGCGCAGCGTGGGCAGCATGCTCGCGCCGTCGACCGTCACGACCACCAGGCGGGTGCGCGCCCACCCGAGCGCCACCAGCGCGCCCGCCGCGAGGCCCGCCGCCGCGAGGCCCGCGCCCCCGGGAAGCCGTCCCCGCGCATTCGACATTCGGCTCATGGCCGACGGATGGTAGCCGCCGCCGGCGGGCCGCTCACAGCGGC
>NZ_JBEYYT010000272.1:0-12958 GCF_040645715.1 Spirillospora sp. NPDC046719
CGTGGGGGCGGGCGCGGGTCGGGGCGGGCGCCGCGGAGGCGGCGCGGCGGGCGGAGGCGCTGAACGCCCGGCGGCTGGAGGTGTTCGGCGGCGCCGAGCTGCGGCTGACCGGCACCGAGCAGGTCCGGACGGAGCGCGCGGGCGTGCCCCGCGACGTGGTCGCGCTCGGCGGGACGCTGCTGCTCGGCTGCAACGCGCCCGGGACGGCGGGCGTGACGTCCGTCGAGGACGTGTTCTCGCTGCACCGGTTCCGCGACGGCGGCGAAAGCGGCGACAGTGGCGGCAACGGGGACGGGGACGGCGGCGCCGGTGCCATCGGGCCGGCGGGCCCGGACGCGGTGCCGGGGCTGCTCGACGACCCGCGCTTCCACCGCGACTTCGCCGACATGTTCCGGTACTACCGGCAGGCGCGGCTGCTGCAGCTCCGGCTGGTGGACGGGCGGCTGCTCGCGGTGTTCCAGACCGGGCCGCAGCTGTCCGACCTGCGCGTCCTGCGCTGGCGGACGGCCCCGGACGGCACCGTCGCCTACGAGGACAACCAGGGCGAGCGCGACCACTCCTTCCCGCCGTCGCACGACGTCGAGTGGATCGAGACGACCCGCGACGACCACGTCCGGGGCAAGCACCCGCACATCTCGATCGAGGGCGAGGTGTTCGTCGCCACGGTCGGCGGGACGCTGACCGTCAAGGTCGAGAACGACACGTCCACCGACAGGGGGATCCACTCCGAGCCGGTGGACGAGCCGCTGCAGGCCCTCGCGGACGCCGACGTCCGGTACGCGCGGGTCGGCGCGCTGATCCTGCTGCGGATCCGGCCGTACAACGAGCCGTCGTGGCGGCACCTGGTGTTCAACGTGCGGACGAAGGAGGTCGTGCGGCTCGACGGGATCGAGCAGGCGTGCCGGCGGCTGCCCGACGACCACGGGATCGTCTTCGCGGGCGGCTACTGCCTGGACACCGGCGTGGTGAAGACGTTCGACACCGACGTCACCGGGCTGGAGTACGAGGGGGTCGTCCGGTCGCCGAACGGCGAGGACGTGCTGTACGCGTTCCACTCGCGCGGGGACGGGCGGTCGCTGCTGCTGCCGTACAACGTGATCCGCAAGCGGGTGGCGGCGCCGATCGCGTGCCACGGGTACTCGCTGTTCGAGGACGGCACGCTGGTGGTGCTGCGGGCGCTGCCGGCGGAGCCGGTCCGGGCGCATCCGATGCAGGTGTGGGCGACGCCCTTCGTGTCGGAGGAGCACGCCGCCGCGCAGCCGGTCGGGACGGGGCCGCTGGAGCGGGTCGGGAACGCCGACCTCGTCCGGGGGATCTCCGAGTGCCTGTCGATCACCCGGATGGTGGACGAGATGTCGCCGTCCGCGCGGGTGTTCGAGGCGCTGATCGCGGCGTGCACGCGGGCGTCCGACCTGTTCCACTGGCTGGCGGACGAGGAGCTGGGCGACCTCGCGGCGCCGATCGCGGACGTCCGGGCGACGGCCGGGCAGGTGCTGGACGAGTACGAGAAGGTCCGCGCGCTGACCGAGCAGGCCGGGGCGGCCGTGGACGAGGCGGGCGAGGACGTCGCCGCGCTGGTCCGGCGGGCGGGCGCCGAGGAGCCCGCGACCGCCGACGGCTGGGTGTCCCGGCTCGCCGAGATGCGGCGGGCGCTCGGCCGCCTGGAGACGCTCCGCGACCTGCGATACGCCGACACCGCCCGCATCGACGAGCTGTCGGGCACGGTCGAGACCGAGCTGCGCGGACTGGGCGAGCGCTCCGTCCGGTTCTTGCAGGGCGAGGACGCGTTCACCGGCTACCACGCCGAGGTGGAACGCATCGCCGAGGAGGCCGGGGCGATCGCGACGGCCGCCGCCGCGGCGCCGCTCGCCGAGCTCCTCGACGCGCAGAACGAGGGCCTGGAGGTCGTCACCGAGGTCGTCGGGGACCTCGACATCACCGACGCGACGGCCCGCACGGCGATCCTGGAGCGCGTCGGCGAGGTGCTCGGCGGGCTCAACCGGGCCCGCGCCGTCCTCGACAACCGGCGCCGCGAGCTGCTGGAGCACGAGGGGCGCGCCGCGTTCGCCGCCGAGCTGGCGCTGCTGGACCAGGCGGTCGCGGGCGCGCTCGCCGGCGCGACCACTCCGGAGCGCTGCGACGAGCAGCTCGGCCGGCTGCTGCTCCGGCTGGAGACGCTGCAGGCCCGCTTCGCCGAGCTGGAGGAGTTCACCGCCGGGCTGGAGACCAAGCGCACCGAGCTGTACGAGGCGTTCTCGTCGCGCAAGCAGACGCTGCTGGACGAGCGGGCGCGCCGCGCCGGCCGGCTCACCGGGTCCGCCGACCGGATCCTCACCGGGGTGCGGCGCCGCGCCGCGTCCCTCGCCTCGCCGGACGAGGTGAACGCCTACTTCGCGACGGACGCGATGGTGGCCCGGATCCGCGCGATCGCGGACGAGCTGCGCGGGCTCGGCGACGACGTGCGCGCCGAGGAGCTGGAAGGGCGGGTGAAGGCGGCCCGGCAGGAGGCGGCGCGGGCGCTGCGCGACCGGCTCGACCTGTACGGCGAGGACGGCACCACGATCCGCCTCGGCCGGCACCGGTTCGCGGTGAACACCCGCCCGATCGAGCTGACGCTCGTCCCGCAGGACGGCGGGATCGCGTTCACCGTCACCGGGACCGACTACCGGGCGCCCGTCCGCGACGAGGCGTTCGCCGCGACCCGCGGCCTGTGGGACCAGACCCTCGTCTCGGAGACACCAGAGACGTACCGGGCCGAGTACCTGGCGACGTCGGTCCTGGCCGCCCGGTCCGCGGACGAGCTGCGGGGCGCCGACCTGCTGCGGGTGGTGCGGGAGGCGGCGGCCGACCGCTACGACGAGGGCTACGAGCGCGGCGTCCACGACCACGACGCCGCCCGCATCCTCGACGTGCTGCTGCGCCTGCACGCGGACGCGGGCCTGCTGCGCTACCCGTCGTCCGCCCGCGCGGCGGCCCAGCTGTTCTGGACGCACGGCGCCGACGACGCCGCCCGCGCGGCCTGGGCGACCCGCGCCCGGTCCCTCGTCCGGGCCCGCCGGTCGTTCGGGCGCGCGCCCGCGCTGGACGACCTGGCGGGCGAGCTGACCGCGGCCGTCGAGGAGTTCTCGGCGCGCACCGGCCTGCCCGCGCCGGACGGACCGCAGGCCGCCGAGTACCTGATCGAGGAGCTGGCCACGGCGCCGGACGGGTTCGTCATCGGCACCGGCACCCGCGACCTGCTGAAGTCGTTCGGCCCGCACCTGTCCGCGCTGGAGGAGGACCTGCGGGCGCTCGGCGGCGACCTCGCCGCCCGGTATCAGCTCGCCGGGGCCTGGCTCGGCTCCCACCTCGCCGCGTCCCCGGACGCCGACCCGGCCGACCTGCCCGAGGCCGTCGCGACCGTGCTGTGCTCGTCCGCCCGCTACGACTCCCCCGCCGCGCTGACCGCCACCGTCGAGGACCTGCTCGGCGCCCACCCGCGCATCACCGGCGGCGCCCTGCCGCTCCGCCTGGACGAACTCCTCGCGCGCACACAGCGGTTCCGCACCGAGCGCGTCCCCGCGTTCCGCGCCTTCCAGAAGCGGCGCAACGAGCTGGTCGCCGTCGAGTCGGAGCGGCTCGGGATCGCGGCCCTCAAGCCCCGCACGATGAGCGCGTTCGTCCGCAACCGGCTCGTCGACGAGGTGTACCTGCCGCTCATCGGCGACAACCTCGCCAAGCAGATCGGCGCCGCCGGGGACGGCAAGCGCACCGACCAGATGGGCCTGCTCCTGCTGATCTCGCCGCCCGGCTATGGCAAGACCACGCTGATGGAGTACGTCGCGGACCGGCTCGGCCTCGCCCTCGTCAAGGTCGACGGCCCGGCCCTCGGCCGCGACGTCACGTCCCTCGACCCGGCGAAGGCGCCGAACGCCACCGCCGCCCGCGAGCTCGAGAAGATCGACTTCGCGCTGGAGATGGGGAACAACGTCCTGCTCTACCTCGACGACGTCCAGCACACCTCGCCGGAGTTCCTGCAGAAGTTCATCCCGCTGTGCGACGCGCAGCGCCGCATCGAGGGCGCCACCCGCACCCACGACCTGCGCGGCAAGCGCTTCGCCGTCTGCATGGCCGGCAACCCGTACACCGAGTCCGGGCAGCGGTTCCGGATCCCCGACATGCTCGCCAACCGCGCCGACGTCTGGAACCTCGGCGACGTCCTCGCCGGCAAGGACGAGCTGTTCGCGCTCAGCTACATCGAGAACGCCCTGACCTCCAACCCGGTGCTCGCGCCGCTGGCCGGCCGCGACCGCGCCGACGTCGAGCTGCTCGTCCGGCTGGCGTCCGGCGACCGGAGCGTCCGCCCGGACCGCCTCGCGCACCCGTACTCGCAGGCCGAGCTCGACCAGATCCTGTCGGTCATGGCGAAGCTCCGGCGCGTCCAGGAGGTCGTGCTGACGGTGAACCGCGCCTACATCGCCTCGGCGGCGCAGGACGACGCGTCCCGCACCGAGCCGCCGTTCCGGCTGCAGGGCTCCTACCGCGACATGAACAAGCTCGCCGAGCGGGTCCTCCCCGTGATGAACGACGAGGAGCTCGAGACGCTCATCGACGACCACTACCGGGCCGAGGCGCAGACGCTCACCTCCGACACCGAGTCCAACCTGCTGAAACTGGCGGAGCTGCGGAACGCCCTCACCCCGGAGCAGGAGGCCCACTGGGAGGAGGTGAAGGCCGCCTACGTCCGCGCCCGGACCCTCGCGGGGAACGAGGACGACCCGTCCGTCGGCGCCCTCCTCCACCTGGCCGACCAGCTCTCCGCCATCGAGAAGGCCCTCCGCGACCGCTGACGCGACCGGCCCGCGGCGCCCGTGGCTGTGCGGCCCGCGAAGGAAAGGCGCGCCCGATCGATCGGGCGCGCCTTCACGCAGTCGCGGGGGCGGGGATCGAACCCGCATCGCCGGCTCACGAGACCCGCATGCTCCTCGTCCCGGTCACTCCTGCTCGGACCGGGCCCGGCGCATCAGCGCCGGCATCATCTTGATCAGGACGGCGGCCATCGCGGCCACCAGCATCCCGACCATCATGCGGCCCGCCATGGCCCGCATGCCGCCCTTGCGCATGCCCATGTTCTGCTTCCTCATCGCTCACTCCTTCCTGTTCCGGTGGTGGCGCGGTCTCCGCCGCGCGGGTCGCCGGCGGCGAGCTCGGCCAGCAGCCGGTCGAGACCGGCGCCGCCGAACAGGTCGGCCGGAGTCTGCGGGGCCACCTGGGGCCAGTCATAGAGGACGATCGGCGCGGCCAGCACCGTGCCGTGCCCGCCCTGCGGGCCCGCCAGGACGGGCCACAGGCCGTCGCTGTGGCAGGCCGCCGCCGCGTCGGCGAAGCGCGGGGGCGGGGCGGCGGAGGAGACGAACGACCCGCCGGACGCGTCCGCGACGAGGTGCGCGCACAGCATCCCCGTGCGGTCCGCCTCGTCCCGGTCCCCGGCGGAGCCGGTGTTGACGATCACGGCGCGGAGCCGGACGGCGCCCGGCGCGGCCCGCTCCGCCGACAGCACGACGGTCCCGGTCACCCGGTCCCAGGTGCGGAAGACCCGCGCCGTGCCCTCGATCCGCTTCTCGTCGAAGCCCGCGGCGATCGCGACGGGCACGCGGACGGGCGAGCGCAGCAGCCGTTCCAGCCGCAGCCGCCCGCTGGTGATCTCGCGTTCGCGGGCCTCCTGCCGCGTCCGGTACGTCCCGGCGCCGGCCTTCAGCTCGTGCACCGGGGCGTCGCCGTCCATCATCTGCCGGTGCACCGCGTGCAGGAACCGGAGCGTGAACTCCACGGTCGTCTCGGGGCCGTCCTCCAGCAGGAACTCCGCGGAGACCGTCCAGCGGCCGCCGGACCGCTCCGCCTCGTCCTTCGGAAGGACGCCGCCGATCGTCCAGCGCTTCCCGGTCCGCGCCGCCGAGGCACGGTACGGCCACAGGAGATGCCCTTCGTAGAGAACCGTGTCGGCGATCGCCCTCACGGCGTCCATGGGCCGCTCTCCTCCGGCCGCATGGCCATCTCCGCGCTGAGCGCGGTGTCGCGCACGGCGGTGCCGGTTTCGTTCAGCGACTCCAGCCGCGCGGCGTCCCGCAGGCGCTCGGTGTCGTCCGGCTCGGCGTCGCCGTGCAGGGCTTCGGCGGCGTGGAGCAGCTCGTCCACGGTGTCGTCGAAGGAGGTGTGCGCGCGGCGGGCCCGGTAGGCGGCGAGGCGGTCGAAGCGGTCCTCGTCGAGGCGCAGCCATCGCACGGCGCCGTAGTAGCGGTCCACGAGGCTCCGCCACATGGCGACGGACAGCTCGCCGGTCGCCTGGTGCCGGCACGGGATCTGGGCGGTCCGCAGCACGCCGTCCTTGCCCGGGTAGAAGACGGTCCCGTCGAAGGCGAGGTCGAGCGGGACCTCGCCGCCGCCCAGGGCGCGCAGGTACTGGTCGGCGGTGACCTGCATGTCGTGCCCGCAGGGCAGCGCGACCGTCACCTCCGTCTCGCCGCGGAACGTCGGGACGGTCAGGCCGATCCGCGCCCACAGCAGCCCGCCGGGCGGGTCGTCCGACAGCGCGGCCGGGCCGATCATGCGGACCAGCCGGTCGCGCTCGGCGTCCTCGTAGCGGCGCCGCGCCGCCGCGATCGTCACGGTGGTGGTGAGCAGGACGCACTGGACCGGCCCGCCGTCCGGGCGGCGCAGCGCGATGCGCAGGTTCAGCGTGGGCGCCGCCGCGAAGGGCTCGGGTTCGATGCCGAGCAGGTCCAGCGCCAGTTCCGGGACCGCGTTCATGCGGGCGTCACGCCCCCTTCGCCGACGGTGGTCATGGCCACTCCCCCCAGAGATCATCGACCAATTCGACCTGCCCGGCGGGATTCGCCCGCAAACACCGCCGGAAATCACCCTCGGGCATTTCCATGACCACGCAAAGAGCACGCTCTACCTGGGAAGATCCGCGCGGTGGAACCCCTGCCGCGCGGCGAGCGGGGTGGGCGGGGCGGGTGGCGAAGCGGGTGATCGGAATTGGCCGTGACCGGGAGCGCGATGGACGCGATATCGAGGCATTAGCCCGATATGCGAGGGAGGGTGGGCCGGCCGGAGATCGGAAAACTTTCCGGAGTCATGCACGACACGGTGCGCTTCCACGCCGCATCGCGTCGCGGCGAGTCGCGTCGCGGCGAGTCGTGTCGCGGCGAGTCGTGTCGGCGGAGCGGGAGTCGCCCGGGCGGTGGCCGGGGGCCGCTGCTTGACCTGGAGCGCGCTCCAGCTTCTAGCGTCGTGCCCGTCCACCGCGAGAAGGAGCCCGCATTGCAGTACCGGAAGCTCGGCCGTACCGGCGTCGAGGTCAGCACCCAGTGCCTCGGGGCCATGATGTTCGGCGCGGTCGGCAACCCCGACCACGACGACTCCGAGCGCATCATCCACCGCGCGCTCGACGCCGGGATCAACTTCGTCGACACCGCCGACATGTACTCCGCCGGGGAGAGCGAGGAGATCGTCGGCCGCGCCCTCAAGGGCCGCCGCGACGACGTCGTCCTCGCCAGCAAGTTCTTCTTCCCGCTCGGGGACGAGCGCAACGCCCGCGGCGGGTCCCGCCGCTACATCGTCCGCGCGGTCGAGGACAGCCTCCGCCGCCTTGGTACCGACCACATCGACCTCTACCAGATGCACCGCCCCGACTGGGACACCGATCTGGAGGAGACCCTCGACGCCCTCACCGACCTCGTCCGCCAGGGCAAGGTCCGCTACATCGGCTCGTCGTCCTTCCCGGCGGACCAGATCGTCGAGGCGCAGTGGGCGGCGGCGCGCCGCGGCGGCGCCCGGTTCGTCTGCGAGCAGCCCCAGTACTCGATCTTCGCCCGCTCGATCGAGGACGCGATGCTGCCCGCGGCGCGGCGGCACGGCATGGGCGTCATCCCGTGGAGCCCGCTCGCCGGCGGCTGGCTGACCGGCAAGTACCGGCGCGACGAGGCGGCGCCCGCCGGCTCCCGCTTCGCGCCCTCCGACGACTCGAACTGGAAGGGCCGCACGGTCGACGCCGACCCGAGCGCGCCCGTCCGCTACGACGCCGTCGAGCGGCTCTCCAAGATCGCCGACGAGGCGGGCCTGTCGCTGACCCACATGGCGCTGGCCTTCGTCGGCGAGCACCCGGCGATCACCTCGACCATCATCGGCCCGAAGACGATGGCGCAGCTGGACGACCTGCTCGCCGCCGCCGACGTCCGCCTCGACCCGGCCGTCCTGGACGCGATCGACGAGGTCGTCCCGCCCGGCACCGACATCGCGGGCATCAAGCACCTGACCGGCAACCCGGCGCTGGACCCCGAGAACCGCCGCCGCCCCCGGTGACCGGCTTCTACCACGTCTGCTTCGCCGTCCCCGACCTCGCCGCGGCGATGCGCGACCTCACCGCGGCGGCGGGCCTGGCCTGGCGCGACCCCGCCGACGGGCGGCTCGGAGAATGGGACTACCGGATCGTCTTCTCCGCCGGTGGCGCCCCGTTCGTCGAGCTCATCGAGGCCGCGCCGGGCGGGCCGTGGGGCGACACGTCCCGGCCGGGCTTCCACCACCTCGGCTTCTGGACGTCCGACCTCGCGGCGGGGACGGCGAGGCTCACCGCGGACGGCTTCGCCGAGACGTTCTCCGGCTGCCCCCACGGCCGCGCGTTCGCCTACCACCGCGTCGACTCGATCGGCGCGGACGTCGAACTCGTCGACCGGAGCCTCCAGGCGTCCTTCCTGGACATCTGGAACCCCGGCGGCCCGCCGATGCCCGCCATCGACGAGCCCGCCTGAGCCGCCGCCCGCGCTTTGCCGCGCCGCCTCTCGTGCCGGGCGCTCCCGGGTCAGACGGGCTGACCGATGGGCCGGATGGTGAGGGTGTTGAGGTCGACGCCCGCCGGCTGGTCGAGGGCGTGGCAGACCGCCTCGGCGATGGGCTCGGGAGGCAGCGCGAAGGGCGGAGCGCCGGCGCCCTGCCAGAAGGGCGTGTCGATCATGCCGGGGTTGACGAGGGTGACGCCGATGCCGCGGGTCGTGGCGTGCAGGCGCAGGTTCTCGGCGAGTCCGGTGGTGGCCCACTTGGTGGCCGAGTAGAGATTGCCGGGCGAGTTCTTCAGCCCGGCGACGCTGCCGATGAGCACCAGCCGTCCGCCGGTGGCCTCGAGGTGGGGCAGGGCGGCGTGGGCCAGCAGGGCGGGGCCGAGAACGTTGGTGAGGACCATCGGCGCCCACGACGTCGGATCACCCGCCCCGACGGAGTCACCGGTCATGAATCCGGCGTTGGCCACCGCCGCGTCAAGGGCACCGAAACGCTCCACGGTGCGGGTCACGGCCGACTCGGTGGCCTCCCAGTCCGCCGCGTCCGCGATCATGCCCAGCAGCCGGTCGGGGCGGCCGGCGTCGTCCAGGAAGGTCTTCAGCCTGCCCTCGTCGCGGCCGGTGACGGCCACGCGGTGGCCGCGGTCGAGCAGCAGCCGCGCGGTGTGCGCGCCTATACCGCTGGTCGCGCCGGTGATCAGTACGGTCTTGCCGGCCATGGTCATGCTCCTGAGGTGTGACGGGGATGAGGGGCGGCGGACGGCGGTGATGGAGCGCCGTTCGTACCGCCGATCCCACGAAACCGGTGCCGTCAGGGGCGAGCAAGGTCGCGTTTATGGGGGGTACAAGCGCGACCTCCCTATCGTCCGGGCCGTGGGTACCGTGGACGAATGGAGTTTCCGCCCGAGAGCCACGGCGGCGATCGCACCGACAGCCTGACTGACAACCGGACCGACGGCCTGACTGACAACCGGACCGACGACCGCACTGAAAGCCGGACTGACAACCGCGCCGACAACCGCTCGGAAATCCGCGGCTTCCTCACGAGCCGGCGCGCCAGGCTCGCCCCGGAGCGGGTCGGGCTGCCCACGAGCCGGCGACGCCGGGTGCCGGGACTGCGGCGCGAAGAGGTCGCGGCCCTCGCCGGCGTGAGCACCGAGTGGTACACGCGGCTGGAGAAGGGCCACATCGGCGGCGTCTCCGAGGACGTACTGGAAGCGGTCGCCCGGGCATTGCTCCTCGACGAGGACGAGCGCACCTACCTGCTGGATCTCGCCAGAGCGGCTCGTCCCGCCCGCCGGGCGGCACGGCGCCGCCGCCGCAACGACGTCGAGATCCCTGCCTCCGTGCAGTGGATGGTCGACTCCATGACCATGGCCCCCGCCTTCGTGCGCAACGGCCGCCTGGACATCGTCGCGAGCAACGCGCTGTGCAGGGCTCTTTATTCACCGATGTTCGACAGCGGCACCACCGCCGATCGGGGCTGCGCCAACTTCCCCCGCTATTTCTTCCTCGACCCCGGCTCGTCCCATTTCTTCGTCGACTGGGAGGAGGGCGCGAAGGCAACGGTCGCCGTGCTCCGCGCCGAAGCCGGACGCGAACCCCACGACCGCGCTTTGCGCGAGCTCGTCGGGGAACTGTCCACGCTCAGCCCCGAATTCCGCACCATGTGGGCCAGTCACGACGTCCGGATCCACCACGGGGGCGTCAAGCGGCTGGACCATCCCGAGGTCGGCCGCCTAGAGCTGGCGTTCCGCTCTCTGAACCTGCCGCTGGCTCAAGGGGCCGTGCACGACCTGACCGTCTATGCGGCCGAGCCGGGCACCCCCTCGGAGGACCGCCTTAAAGTCCTCGCCAGTTGGACGGCACCTCGCGCCTCGGCCGCAGAACCGATCCGCCCGCCCCGCTGACGTCGAACCCGCTGACGTCGAACGGCGGGTCAGAGCCGAACGCCGCGAGCGCCCGCATCGGAAGCCCGGCGCGGCGTCCGGGTGCTTCTTCCGGGCGCCGCGTCCGGGTGCTGCGTCCGGGCGCGGCGGCCTTGGCGCTACGTCCGGGCGGCCAGGAAAGGCAGCACGACCTCCGCCATCTCGTCGGGCACCTCTTCGGCGAGGTCATGTCCGGCGTCGAGGACGTGGCCGGTGACGTCATCGGCGAACAGCCGCATCTGAGTCTCGTTCCGGTCGCCGATGAAGGCCGAGCCGCCGAGCGCCAGGACGGGGATGTCCAGCTTCTTCTGTGCGGCCTGCCGGTTCTGCTCGGCGTCGACGAGCATCGCCCGATAGATCGCCAGCATCGAGCGGACGCCTCCGGGCATGGAGTAGCAGCGCACGTACTCCTCGATCGCGTCGGCGGTGGCGCTGTCCGGGCGGCTGCGCTCGCTCTTGATCATGTACGTGATCAGCTCCCGTTCGTGTCCGGCGATGAGCATCTCGGGCACGTCCGGCTGGAAGTAGAAGCCCAGGTGCCACAGGTGCATGCCGCTCGAGACGTTCTCGGGGGTGAGCGCCGTGTGGTCCTCGAAGCCGAACCCGGGGAACAGCGCCTCGACGAAGACCAGGGCGCTGACATGGTCGCGGTTCCGGGCGGCGAGCTGGTAGCCGATCACGGCTCCCCAGTCCTCTCCGATCACGCTGTAGGTCTCGTGCCCGAGACCGGCCATCAGCGCGGCGACGTCGTCGCTCATCGTCGCGGAGTCGTAGCCGTCCGCGGGATGCGCCGAGTCGCCGAGACCACGCAGGTCGGGCACGACGACGGTGTAACGCGGCGTCAGCTTCGGGACGAGGTGGCGCCAGTGGTAGCCGGTCTTCGGCACGCCGTGCAGGAGCACGACGGCCGGCCCGGACCCGGCCGTCCGGTAGTGCAGGCTCGTCCCGTTGACGGCGGCACGGCCCGTCCGGACCGGCTCTCCCTGGTGATCAAGCATCATTCTCTTCTCCCTTTCATCGCGTGTTCCACATGGCTGCGGATGCAGCGCGTCGGATGGCGGCGGCCTGGCATCGGCGCCGGCCCACCGTTTTATGGATCGTGCGATCCAGATAGCGGGCATGCGACATCAGTCGAGGGCGGTCAGGGCGACCTCCACGAGCGGTTCGAGGGCGCGGGCGTCCGGCGTGACCTTCGAGGAGACCAGCAGCCCGTTGAGGAACGTGACGAGGAAGGCGGCCAGGGTCTGCGGGGCGTGTCGCGCCGAGATCTCACCGCGCTCCGCCGCCGCGCGCAGCAGTTCAGTGAGAGCGTCCTGGTTGGCGCCGAGCACGTCTCGAACGATGCGTCCGGTCTGTTGGTCCTCGGGCAGGCGCTCCGTGGCGGCGTTGACCAGGAGGCAGCCCTGGCCGCCGTGCTCGACGGCGATCCGGATCCGCTCGACCAGCAATGCGCGGACGGCCGAGCGGGCGTCCGCGCCCTCTTCGAGGGTCCGCAGGGCGGCCGCCGCGAAGGTGGAGCGATAACGGTCCAGCGCGGCCCGGTAGAGGCCGTCCTTGTCGCCGAACGCGGCGTACAGGGAGCCCTGCCCGATCCCGAGATGCCGGGTCAGATCGCGCACCGAGGTCGCCTCGTAGCCACGCGCCCAGAACAGCTCCATCGCGCGGCTCACCGCCGCCTCGGTGTCGAACTCCCTGGTCCTCGCCATGCGCTCACCGTACCGTATCTGGATCGCACGTTCAAGAATCCGGACTCTCGCCACCCCGGCCCGCCACGCCCCCGGCTCCGGCTCCGGCTCCGGCTCCGGCCGCACGGCGATCGCGACCGCGACCGCCGATTCAATGCAGTCACCGACATTGTTGGCCGCGGTGATTTGCTCTGCTCCTGCACCACGCGGGCTCCACCAGCGCAGGCCAGGCTTGACACCTACAAGAATGTCGAGTTGCTCAAACGCAGACCGTCGACGCCACCAAGCCCATCCGTACGCGAACTTGACAGCGTCCATGTCATGCAGCTTACGCCGTTCAAGAAGAGCGAATCCGAAATTTTTTCCGATGCCATTGGACTCATCAGCGTTCCAGCAACACTGAGAAATGGTGTTCGGGTGCTGGGGTGGCGCTTGCATACGGGGCCGCCCCTCCAAAGTCAAGGGCGCCTTCGGCGTCGCTTCGCGATGGACTTCGTCCACCCTTGACTTTGGAGCCTCTGCGGCCCCTAGG
>NZ_JBEYYT010000273.1:0-12954 GCF_040645715.1 Spirillospora sp. NPDC046719
CACCGTCCGGTCGGTGAGCACCAGGCGAGGCTTCAGAAGGGTCAGGCCGGTTGCGGTGCGCGGGCGGCCTTGACCGCGTCGCTCAGGTGCTGCTCCTGCTCGGTGGTCAGCGAGGTCCGCAGCAGCCGTCCGCCCAGCGGCGCCATCTCCGGGACGACCTTGTCGGGGTTGCGCTTGTCGACCAGGACGAACACGGCCGCGCTGCCCGGGGCGAGATGGTCGCCGAGGTCGCGCATGAAGCCGTCGTCGATGCCCGCGTCGGAGGCGGCGCCCACGGCGGCGCCGGTCGCGCCGCCGATCGCCATGCCCAGCAGTGGCATGAAGAAGATCAGTCCGATGAGCCCGCCCCAGGCGGCGCCGCCGAGCGCGCCGCCGGCCGTGAGGTTCCCGGCCTGGTGAAGTTTGATCTTGCCGTTCTGGCGACGTTCGACGACGACCACATCGGCGAGCTCGATAACGTGCTCTTTCTGTAGCTGGACGAGCTTGTCACGCGCTCGCTCGGCCGTGGCGAGGTCGTCGTAGGCGACGGCGATCAGGTCACTCATGGTCCCCCCTTTGGCGGACCGCTGCCCGGTCGTCGGGCGCGGAGTTTGCAGGTCTTGGTTACCTACCTCCCGGCATTCCAAGTTCCGGCCGCGTCCGGCGATGAGTCGGCAAAGCCTGATGGGCGGCATTTACAGGGCTGATCGCAGTGGGTATCCCGCCAGCCGATGGCCGCTTGCGGCGGCCGGGTTCGGGGGGCGACGTGGGAGAGGTCATCGGGACGCTGCTGCCGCTGGCGGTCGGAGTCGCGGTCAGTCCCATTCCGATCATCGCGGTCATCCTCATGCTGCTGGCGCCGCGCGCCCGCGCCACGGGCCTGGGTTTCCTGGCGGGCTGGGTCGGCGGTGTGCTCGCGGCGACCGTCGTGCTCCTGCTGATCGCCAACGGGCTGGGCATGAACGCCTCGCCCGGGCACCCCAAGACCGGTGTCTCCTGGATCAAGCTGCTGCTGGGAGTGCTGTTGCTGATCCTGGCCGCCAAGCAGTTCACCGCCCGTCCCGATCCGGGAGAGCAGGCCGAAATGCCTGCGTGGATGAAGGCCATCGACACCTTCACCCCCGTCAGAGCGGCCGCGCTGGGCGTACTGCTGTCCGCGGTGAACCCGAAGAACCTGATGATGTGCGTCGCGGCCGGAATCGCCATCAGCCAGGGGCAGCTGAGCGTCGGCGACCAGATCGTGGCCGTCGCCGTCTTCACCGTGATCGCGGTGTCCAGCGTGGCCGTCCCCGTCATCGTCTACGTCGCCGACACCGAACGCATGCGCCGGCCGCTGGACGCCCTGAAGACCTGGCTCGAACGCAACAACACCACGGTGATGTTCGTGCTGCTGCTGGTCATCGGCGTCGTCCTGATCGGCAAGGGCATCGGCGGGCTCATCGGCTGACCGGCCCGCCTGGCCGGCGACCGGGATCGCGGACGTTCGCCGCGCTGATCGCCTCGCTGCTGACGGCGATCGTCGCGGCGCCCGGCAGCCGACAGTACGTCGAACTCGCCTACGCCCAGGCACTGCTCTGCGCCGTCGTCTTCCTGCTATTCGCCGTGTTCCGGCTCGGGTTCCTCGCCGACTTCCTGTCCGATCCGGTCCTCGTCGGGTTCATCGCCGGGCTGGCCATCGAGATCCTCACCAGCCAGACCGAGAAGATCCTGGCCGTCAAGACCACCGCCGACCACTGCTTCCCGGAACTCTGGCAGATCATCACCAGGGTCCCGGACGCCCGCGGCTGGAGCGCCGTCGCCGCCGCCACCGGCCTGGACGAGCACGGCGTCACCATCCTCGGCACGGTGCCGTCCGGCCTGCCGACCCCGCACTGGCCGCACGTCTCGCTCGCCCACTGGGCCGCGCTCGTCCCCGGCGCCATCGCCATCTGCGCCGTCACCCTCGCCGACGGCCTGCTCACCGCCCGCCGCTACGCCGAGCAGCGCGGCTACCCCATCGACGCCGACCAGGAATTGCGTGCCTTCGGCCTCGCCAACATCGCCGCCGGACTCACCCAGTCCATGACGGTCGGCTCCAGCGCGTCCCGCACCGCCGCGATGGACGCCGCCGCGTCCCGTTCCCAGATCCCCAGCCTGGCCTGCGCCGTCCTCGTCGCCGTCCTGCTCACCTTCTTCAGCCGGGTCCTCGCCTACCTGCCGAGCGCGGCGCACGCCGGCATCGTCGCCGTCGCCGTCGTCAAGCTCATCGACGTGCCCGCGTTCGCACCGCTCTGGCGGCTGCGCCGCTCGGAGTTCTGGATCGCCGCCGCCTGCGCACTCGGCGTCCCCGTCCTCGGCTCCCTCACCGCGGTCATCATCGCGTTCCTGCTGTCGGCGGTCGAGGTCGTCCGCCGCGCCGCACGACCCGCCACCGCCACCGCCACCCAAACCCTCCACGAAGTCGCGAGCACTCTCACCGACCGCGAGATCACCTTCGCGATCAGCCGCACGACGGCCACCATCACCAGCCTGCTCACTCACTACGGACTGGACGACATCCCGCTCTACGACTCCAACGAAGAAGCCGCGCAGGCCTTCCGAACGACCGGCTGACCACACCCCGCACCTTTACATGAGCGCCCCCGGCCCGATGGGACGAACCGGGCCAGGGGCTCGGCCGGGGTGCCGGTCAGTTGGCCCGGTCGGCGAACTTGCGCGCAACCTCGAGAAACTGTCACGTGTCGAGCAGGAGACCCCCTGCGTCGCTGAACCGGCTCTCTTCCGACGCCGCTGGGCGGACACCTGGCACTTGCCAGGTGCGGTTCATCGCCTCCGCCTCGGAGACCTCGACCCTTCTTACCGGGCGTGTGCTCCGGCCCACTGCAGGACGTAGGCCGTGCGGTGGACCGCAGCAGCGAACCCTGACCGCTCGTCGAACCGGAACTTCGATCGGATGGGCCCACGAAACAAGCACCGGGCCCTAGAGGCCGAGCGCGATCCGGTACCTGTTGTAGATCGCTCGGTGCCCGGTGTCGTTCGGGTGGAATCCGTCGGTGGTGTATCCGCCGAATGCCGGATCTCCCGTCGGGTTGCGGTTAGGGGTGTGGTCGAACAAGTCGGTGAAGGGGACGTACATGCCGTCGTGCTTATGCGCCTGCTCCGCGATCAGCGCGTCGTAGTGCGCGACGCGCTCGCAGTCGGTCCATGCCCCTCCGTTGCTCGGCATCCATGCTCCTCCGACCACCAGCAGCGCGTCCGGTGCGGCGCTGCGAACCCGGTCCAGCGCAGAGGCGCAGTCGGAGTCGAAGGCGTCGTACTCCTGCGCCTCCCGGACGTTGTTGGTGCCCAGCATCACGAACGTCAGGTCCTCGCCGCCGCTGACATTGGAGACCGAGGTGAAGACGGTATTGCCATTGGCATTGTGGGTGTGGTCGTAAGCGCCGTAGACGACCGGGCCGACCGACTCGAGGCGGGCCCGCATGAGATACCGCCAGGAGTTCTCCAGCGTGCTGGCGAAGGATCCCCGATAGCCGACCGAGTCGCCGAGGAAGTTGACTCGCAACGTTCCACTATCGGGCCAGGTGATTTTCCCTGCCTGCGTCACTTTCCGGTCCCTTCCGTGTTCTTCCTCCGCGTTCACGCCGGCCAGTGGAGTAGGCGCAAGGCGTTGCCGCTGTACACCCTTTCCAGCACGTCGCCGGGTAGGTCGAGTGCGGATATGGCCCAGCGTCCCTGGGGTGGAATCTCCTCGTCAGGGGCGTACGGAAAGTGTTCGTCGGCGGTCTCCAGGAAGCGGTAGTGCGTGGGGTACGAGGACGCCGAGAGCGGGAAGGCGTCGGTGCCGAACAGGACGCGGTCGGGGTGGCGGGTGAACAGTGTCCGGGCCGCGCGGGGACGGCGGCCGAGTTCGGCGAGCCTGCCGGCGATGTCGATGTGGAAGTTCGGATGCTCGTCCAGCATGCGCGAGACCCATCGGAGGTCCTCGGCGTAGCAGCCGACGTGCGCGCCGATGAAGACGGTGCGCGGGTGGGCGGCGACGAGGCCTTCCAGGGCGTCCATGAGTCGTTGGAAGGACGGAAGGCCGGGGCGGTCGAAGTGCCAGTCCGGATGGGCCAGCAGTTCTTCGAGCCGCTCGTTGTGCCGGTCGGCGGGGTGGAAGAACGCCACCGGATCGGCGGTGTGGATCAGCACGGGCAGGCCGAGTTCGCCGGCTGCGGCGAAGACGGGGGCGAGGCGCGGATCGTCCGGCAGGACCAGGCGACCGTCGGGTCCGGTGTAGTGCAGGCCGAGCGTCTTCCAGACCTTCAGGCCGCGGGCGCCGCGCGCGTGCGAGTCTTCGAGGCTGCCCACCAGCCGGTCGACGCCGTCGCGCTCGCGGAGCAGGCCCCAGTCGAGCTGGCAGAACGTGAGGAACCGGTCCGGGTGGGCGCGGTCGTAGCGGTCGAGGTTGGCCGACAGCTCTTCCGCCCACATGCCGTCGAGGTTCACGATGGCGGCCACGTCGTGCTCGTCCATGAGCGCGAGCAGCCGGCCCACGTCCGGCGCCATCCATCCGCCGTCTCCGGTGAGCCAGCGGCCGAGGTGGTTGTGGACGTCGACGCATCGGTACCGCGGCCGCGGGACTTGGCTCCCGGGGATGGCGACGCTCGGGCGCGGCGCATAGTCGGACAGCCGCAGGCCGTGGAGATCGGGCATGGCCGCCTCAACGGCCTTCGCGGAGCGGGCGGGTCCATTCGGAGACCTTCGCCTGCCAGGCGTCGTCCTCCTCGGGACGCCCGGACACGCCGGGGCGGCGCTGCCAGGGCAGCGGTCCCGCCTCGGGACGGTACTCCACGCCGAGTGCGGCGAGGCGGTCCAGGTGGGCGTCGAGCCGCCGCCGGAAACCGGCCGGGTCCCGGTCCTCGGTGCTCCACACGGTCTCGGCGAAGGCGGCGAGCCGGGGGAAGGCCATGTAGTCCAGCTGCCGAGGGGAGTCGATCAGTTCGGTCCACAGGCAGCACTGGGCGCCGAGGATGTGGCGGGCCGCCCGGTCTCCCGCGAGCGCGGGCGGGACCGGTTCGAAGGCGTAGACGTCGTCGACGGTGAGGACGGTGCCGAACGGCACCGGTTCCTGGTCGCCGGGCGCCTGGCGGTAGTCCAGGTAGACGGAGGTGTTGGGGCAGGGGACGACGTCGTGTCCGCTCTTGGCGGCGACCACGGTGCCGTGGTCGTCCCGCCACGAGGTGATGACGGTGTGCTCGGGCGCGCCCCTCCCCTCCAGGATCTCGTCCCAGCCGACCGTGCGCCGTCCGTGGGCGGCGAGGTGGCCCGCGATCCGGCCGATGATCCAGCTCTGCAGGTCGGCCTCGTCGCGCAGGCCGAGCTCGCGGATCCGGCGCTGCGCGGCCGGGCTCGCCCGCCACTGGTCCTTGCGGCATTCGTCGCCGCCGATGCTGATGTACGGGCTCGGGAACAGCTCCACGACCTCGTCCAGGACGTTCTGGAAGAACGCGATCGTGTGCTCCTCGGCGTTGAGGACGTTCGGGCCGACGCCCCAGGTCGTGGCGACGTCGAGGGGGGTGTCGAGGTTGCCGAGCTCGGGGTGGGCGGCGATCGCCGCCTGGGTGTGGCCGGGAAGGTCGATCTCCGGGACGACGGTGATGTGCCGCTGGGCGGCGTAGGCGACGATCTCGCGGACGTCGTCCTGGCTGTAGTAGCCGCCGTGGGGTCGCCCGTCGCCGGGACCGTTCCATCCGACCTGGCTCTCCCGGCGCCACGCACCGACTCCGGTCAGCCGCGGATAGCGCCTGATCTCCAGCCGCCAGCCCTGGTCGTCGGTGAGGTGCAGGTGAAGGATGTTCAGCTTGTGCAGGGCCATCAGGTCGATGAAGCGCAGCAGGTCCGCTTTGGGGAGGAAGTTCCGGGCGACGTCGAGAAGGCAGCCGCGCCAGGCGAAGCGCGGCCGGTCCTCGATCCGGACGTGCGGCAGCGGGAGGCTCCGGCCGGCGGCGGCCTTCCGGTACGCCTCGGGCGGGAGGAGCTGCCGGAGGGTCTGCGCGCCGTAGAACGCGCCCGCGCCGTCGGCGGCCTCGATGTGCGCGCCGCCGTCCTCGATGCTGAGCCGGTACGCCTCCGGTGGCATCTCCCTGACCGCGAGCGTGATCCCGCCGGGCCGCGGCCCGGGCGGCAGCTCGCCGCCGGTGACGGGGCTCAGCTCACCGCGCAGCCAGGAGGCGGCCTCGGCGAGCGCGGGGTCGGCGGTCAGGGTGGTGTGCCGGTCGAGGACGAGCCGTCCCGGACGTGCGTCGAGACGTACCGGTTTCGGAATGATCATCGATGCCCCCGTCAGTCGCAGGTGATCTTCGCGTCGGCGAAGTCGGTGTGATCGAAATAGGCGTTGTCGCCGCCGTTGGTGGCGACGAGGCGGATGTACCTGGCTCCCTTGACGGACGCCGTGACCTTCTTCGGTGCGTTGTCGCCGGTGAGGACGCCGGTGCGGGCGGCCAGCTCCCCGTCGGCCCACACCTGGAAGTCCGCCGAGCCGCGGACGGCTCCGGGCGCGTCGACCTCGTCGTCGATCCCGGCATAGAACTCGACGGTCGTGCAGCGTCCGGCCGTGTAGTAGCCGATCTCGGCGGGGGCCTGCGCTCCGAGGCCCTTGGCGTACCGGACGCCACCTATGGTGAGCGGTTGCCCGTCGCCGGCGGCGGCGTTGCCGCCGCTCATGTCCTTCTCGACCGGGCCGAGGTGGTTCACCATCGTCGCCCACGGCACGTCACTGAGGTAGTTCGTACCGGAGCCGGGGGCGGTCGCCACATGGACGACCGCGCTCCCGTCGAGCCCGTCCTTCCAGCGGTCGGAGGTGACTTGCCCGGTCAAGGGATAGTCGCGCTGCGCGGCTCCAGCGGGCGGAGTGATCGTCCATCGGGTGGTGAACGCCGCACCCGGCGCCAGCCTCTCGGAGGTGGACGGGGTCACCGCCTTCGCCTTCCAGCCCTCGGGCACGGTCAGCGAGACGGCGACGTTCCGTACCGGTGCGGTGCCCCCGGTGTTGGTCACCCGCGTCACCAGGGAGCTGTCCTTGCCGGGCTCGACGGTGGTGGGCCGGGTCTCTCCGAGCACGGTGGCGGGGTCGATCTCGTAGGTCGGCAACGGCGCGGCCGGATCCCGCCGCGTGCTGACGCGGTACATGACGGTGCCGTGCGCGGGCACCGCCGCGGAGATGTCCCCGGTGGTGCTCCAGACGGCCCCGGACCAGAGGTCTTCCACGCGGTAGCGAGACGCGGCGGGCAGTTTCAGTTCGCTCGCGGTGGTGGAGATCGTCTTCTCCCGGTCGCTCTCGTTGTAGAGGGCGACGGCCGTGTCGCCGCCCGCCAGCGGCCGGGACAGGACGTGGTACCAGCCGTCGGTGCGGGCGAAGGCGGCAGGACGGCCGAGCGCGTCCTGATCGACCGCGACCACCCGGGGATCGGCGACGATCGCGGCGGGCGCCCTGTCCGGAGCCGCCTGCAGGATCAGCGGGGCGGCGGCCATCGCCCACAGGCTGACCTGCGTGCGGTACTCGGTGTCGGTCATGCCGCCGAGCCCCGCCTGCAGCAGGTCCGGGTCGGCGTGGCTGCGCGGGCCGGCGTACTGCAGGCGCAGCATCGCGGTCTCCCAGATGCCGAGCATGCCGGTGTAGGAGTCCGAAATCGGCTTGGTGACGACGTTCGTCCGCCAGGTGGTGGCCAGTTGCCCGCCCCACAGCCACGGGACGCTGTTGCCGTCCTCGTTGTTCATGGCGAAGGCGACCCCGTCGCCGAGCGCCTCGCGCATGCGCGGGTAGAGCTTCTGGGCGATGGCCTGGGAGTTCTGCCCGGGGAAGTCGGCGGTCGGGATCGAGCAGTAGTCGTACTTGACGTAGTCGACGCCCCATTGCCTGACGAGCGCGCCGTCGTCGGCCTCATGTCCGTAGGAGCCGGGACCGCCGCCGACGCACGTCTTGGTGCCCGCGGACAGGTTGAGACCGAACTTCAGGCCCGCGGCGTGGACGGCGTCGACCAGCGCCTTCATCCCGTCGGGAAAGCGGCCGGGGTCGGCGGCCAGCCGTCCGGAAGAGTCACGCTTCCCGGCCTCCCAGCAGTCGTCGATGATCACGTAGCGGTAGCCGGCGGCCTTGAGCGCCGCCAGGCCGGTGGCCGCCTGGCGCACCGGGGCGTCGGCGACCGAGCAGCCGAGGGCCCGGCTGCTCCAGCCCATCGGCGGAGTGTCGATGGCGGGCGGCGCCGCCGAGCGGGCCATCGCGCCGGACTGCGGCACGGTGGACATGGCGAGGAGCACCGCCGCGAGGTCGGCGGTCACGCGTCTGCGCATGATCGTCCTGTCAGGCCGGGTGGAGGCTCGGGTCGCCCGGCTCGATGGCGAACGAGCCGGAGGTGTAGGCGAGCGCGTAGGGCTGGGTCACGACGGGAAGCGATCGGAAGTCGACCGTCATCTCCCGTCCGGAGATGACGCTGCGGACATAGCCTCGCCGCCCGTTGAAGAACTTGACGTGCGGGTTCTCGGCGAGCAGCTGCCCGGTGTTGGGGTATTCGTCCAGGCCGTTGCCCGCGGACGTGACCGACGTGCTCACGAGTTCGACCGCCACGGACTTGGACTCGGGGTCCTGGTAGTCGCGCTTGACCTCGCCCGCCCAGTGCGAATGCACGTCACCGGTGAGGACGACCCCGTTGCGCTTGTTGTCGTCGATCGCCGCGGCCACGCGGTCGCGGCTGGCGGTGTAGCCGTCCCAGCCCTCGTTGGAGTAGCCCTTCGCCTCGCCGTTCGTCCAGTCCATCTCCATGAAGAAGACCTGCTGGACCAGCAGGTCCCAGGTGGCGCCGGACTCTTTCAGCTGACCGGCGAGCCAGGCCTCCTGCTCCTGGCCGAGGATGGTGCGGTTCGGAGCGAGGCGTTCCGTGCAGTCGGGGCCGATCGTCCCGGACTTGCCGTCGTTGCAGGCGTACAGGTCGCGGTACTGGCGGGTGTCGAGCAGGTGGAGGTTGGCGATCGATCCCCACCGCACCGTGCGGTACAGGTGGAGCGCCGCGCCGACGGGCTTCTGCGCGCGGCGCAGCGGCATGTTCTCGTAGAACGCCTGGAACGCGGCGGCCCGTCTGGGCAGGAACGGCGGGTCGGGCTGTTCGGGAACGTCGCCCGCCCAGGCGTTCTCCACGTCGTGGTCGTCGAAGACGGTGACCCACGGCGCGATCGCGTGCGCGAGCTGCAGCTCCGGGTCGGTCTTGTGCTGGGTGTGCCGCAGCCGGTAGCCGGCGAGGTCGAAGCACTCGCCGCCCGCCTGGTCCCGCACGGGGTATTTGTAGTCGCCGTACTCGTAGATGTAGTCGCCTAGGAAGGCGATGAGGTCCGGATGGTCCTCCGCCATCCTCCGGTAGGCCGTGAACCAGCCGACCTGGTAGTCGGCGCAGGAGGTGAAGGAGAGGTTGAGGTCGCGGCCGCTCGTGCCGGGCGCCGGCGCGGTGAGCGTCCGCCCGACCGGGGACACCTGCCCTGCGGCCTTGAAGCGGTAGAAGTACTCGGCGCCGGGCCGCAGGCCGTCCAGTTCGACGTGCACACTGTGCGCGGACTCGGGGACCGCGACCTGCGTGCCCCGCCGGACGACCTTGCGGAACCGCTCGTCCTCGGCGACCTGCCATTCGACGGGGACGGGCCGGTGCGGCATGCCGCCGAGGCCGTCGGCGGCGAGCGGGTCGGTGGCGAGGCGGGTCCACAGGACGACGCCGTCGGAGGACGGTTCGCCGGAGGCGACACCGAGCCGGAACACCTCGCCCAGCGGGGCGCGCCGGGCCGCCGCGCGCACGGGTGGGACACCCAGTGCGGCGGCGATGCCCAGGCTCGCGCCCCCGGCGAGAAGGGAACGCCGGGTGATCATGGGGCTCCTCGACTACCGGGCCAGCGCGTCGCCGTCGCGGACGGCCTGGTCGGCGGCCTGCTGCGGGGTGAGCTTGCCGAGGTACATGTCGTTGAAGGTCTGGTTGAGCTTGTTCTCGAACGCGGTGAAGCCGGTCGTGACCGGCAGGTTGAACGTGGCGCCCCGCGACTCCTCGAGGAAGGGCGAGACGTCCAGGCCCTTCTGCTTCCAGTAGTCGAGGTAGCCCTGGGAGAGGCCGTTCAGCGCGGGGAAGACGTAGCCGCCGTCCGCCATGATCTTCTGTGCCTCGGGCCCCGAGAGGAACCGGGCCAGCTTCATCGCGGCCTCCTTGTGGGCGCTTCTGGAGTAGACGGCCTCGGAGAGCCCGTTGATGTTCACGACGCGTCCGGCGGGGCCCGCGGGCATGGCCGCGATGCCGATCTTGAAGTTCGCGCCGGGGGCGACGAACGGCAGGAGCGCGTTGTTGGCGGGGAACATCGCCACCCGGCCCTGCTTGAACATCTCGTTGATCTTGTCGCTGGGCGGGTTGGTCTGCGCGGCCGGCGGCGCCACGTGGTACTTGTTCACCAGGTCGACGCCGAACTGCAGGGCCTGCACCGAGGCGGCGTCGTTGAAGGCGTACTTGCCGAACGGCTTGTCGACCAGCTTGCCGCCGTTGGAGCTGACCCAGTTCATCCACTGGGTCTGGTAGTGGTTCCAGGACGCGAAGCCGTACTGCTTCACCTTGCCGGCGTCGAATCCCGCCTGGTCGGGATGCCTGCCCTTGTCGTCGACCGTCAGCTTGCGGGCCGTCTCCAGCAGGGTCCCCGAGCCGTCGGGCGTCCAGGTGAGCTTGTCCGGCATCGTGACGCCGGCCTTCTTGAACAGGTCCTCGTTGTAGAGGAGGCCGACGATGCCGAAGTCCTTCGGCACGCCGTAGAGCTTGCCCTTGTAGGTGTAGGACTGCACGACGTTCGCGTTGTACTTGGCGGTGTCGAGCTTGAGGCCGTCCAGGTCGGCCAGGATCCCCTTGGTGACGAACTCGGGGAACTGCGAGGTCTGCATCCAGAAGACGTCCGGTGCCGTGCCCGCGACCGCGTCGGCGGTCATCTTGGTCCAGTACTGGTCGTACGGAAGCAGCTCGATCTTCACGTGGACGCCGGGGTCGGCCTTCTCGAATGCGGCCATCACCTTCTGGTAGCCGGCCTTCTGCTGGTCGTCCCAGAGGCGGTAGGTGAGCGTGACGGAGTCGCCTGAGCCGCCGGAGCCGCCGCAGGCCGTCGCGGTGGACAGGAGTGCGGCGCCGAGCACGGCCGCGATCGTGCGGATTCGGGGGGATGTCATTGCGGCTGACCTCTTCTACTTGAGGCCGGTGAGGACCACCGAGCGGACGATGTATCTCTGGAAGGCGACGAACACCGCGACCATGGGCACCAGGGCGATCAGGGCGGCGGCGGTCATCTGGTTGGGGTCGACCCCGATGGCGCCCTTCAGCCCGGCGATCCCCACGGTGACGACCCTGGTGTCGTCACCGCTGGTGATGATCAGCGGCCACATGAAGTTGTTCCAGGACGAGATGACGGTGATGATCGCGAGAGTGCCCAGGGCGGGGCGCGACAGCGGCAGGACGATGCGCAGCAGGATGGTGAGCGGCCCGGCGCCGTCGATGCGCGCCGCGTCCTCCAGCCCGGCGGGCAGGGCGCGGAAGAACTGCCGCATCAGGAAGATCCCGTACGGCGTGCCGAGCAGGTACGGCGCGAGCAGCCCCCACCAGGTGTTGACCAGGTGCAGCTCACGCATGATCAGGAAGAGCGGGATCATGGTGACCGCGCTGGGCACCATCATCGTGGCCACGTACAGCCAGAACAGCACGTCGCGTCCGCGGAAGCGCAGCCTCGCGAACGCGTAGGCGGCGAACGTGGTGAACACCAGCTGCCCGGCGTTCAGCGCGGCCGTCATCAGCAGCGTGTTGCCGAGGTAGCCGGCGAAGCCCGAGTGCAGGACCCGGTCGAGGTTGGCGAAGGTGGGCGGCAGCCCGGGCTCCCACGGCTCGGTGCGGCTGAGCTGCCGGGGCGTCTTCAGCGCGGTCAGCGCGACCAGGAGGTAGGGGAAGACGGAGACGAAGGCGCCGGCGACCAGCGTGGCGTAGAGCGCGGTGCGCTTGACCATGGTCCCTCCTCAGCTCAGGTCGTAGGTGGTGCGCTTGGCGAAGAACCGGACCTGGGCGAGCGTCACCGCGAGGATGAGCAGGAACAGCAGCGCGGCCAGCGTCGAGGCGTACCCGAAGTCGAACCGGCGGAAGGCCGTCTCGAAGATCCTGAAGTTGAGCACCTCCGTACTGCCGCTCGGCCCGCCGTCGGTCATCGCGTAGACCGTGTCGAAGATCTGGAACGCTCCGACCAGGTTCGTCACGGTGACGAAGAACGTCGTCGGGTTCAGCAGCGGCAGGGTGATCTGGAAGAAGCGCTGGACCGGGCTCGCGCCGTCGGTGGCCGCCGCGTCGTACAGCTCCTGCGGGATCCCCTGCAGCCCGGCAAGGAAGAACAGCATGGTGTAGCCGCTGTACTGCCACACGTTGACGAGCGCGACCGACGGCAGCGCCCACGACGGGTCGGTCAGCCAGTCCGGCCCGCTCACCCCGGCGACGCCGAGCAGCTTGTTCAGCGCGCCGTCCCGCGGGTCGAAGATCCACGTCCACACCAGGCCCATCACGATCGGCGTGGCCATCCACGGCACGACGAACAGCGCGCGGTAGAACGCCACGCCCCTGACCCGCTGGTTGAGCAGCAGCGCCAGCAGCAGGCCGAGGACGGTCTGCGCCGGGATGCTCAGCAGGACGAACAGGACCGTCACCCAGACCGAGTGCCACGTCCCGCCGTCCCCGGCGAGCCGCCGGTAGTTCGCCAGGCCGGCGAAGGACGGGCTGGAGAGCAGCTCCCAGTGGAACAGGCTCAGCCCGAGCACGATCAGCAGGGGCAGCAGCAGGAAGGCGAACACTCCGAACAGGCTCGGAGCGACGAACAGGTAGGCGTACCAGTTCGTGCGCCACAGGCGGCGGCGCGGGCGGGCCCCGGCTCCGCGCGCGGCCGGCCGGCCATCGGCCGGCTCCTCGGGCGTGCCTGCGGGCG
>NZ_JBEYYT010000274.1:0-12952 GCF_040645715.1 Spirillospora sp. NPDC046719
GCTCGCCGACCGCCTCGCGGACCGGCAGCTCACGCTGAAGGTGACGGAGGCGGCGCGCGAGGCCGCGCGCCCGGCCCTTTGCCGGTAACCGAGTGATCACTTTTCCGTCCCCGGTGTTGACCCGGTCACGTCCCGAACGGACGCTTGCTTACCCCGGGGGTTACCGAAGGGACGGACGATGCTAGGACGTGCTCCCCGGCACCGCTGGACGGCGTTCGCGGCCGTCGCGATGACCGGTGCTCTCGCCTTGTCGGCGTGCGGCGGAAATGACAGCAAGGGCAACAACGACAAGTCCCAGGTCGAGGTCTTCTCGTGGTGGACCGGTCCAGGTGAGGCCGACGGGCTGGCCGCGATGAAGGCCGACTTCGAGAAGAAGAATCCCGGCACGAAGTTCGTCAACGCCGCGATCGCCGGCGGGTCCGGCACGCAGGCGCAGGCGGTGCTGGCGAGCCGGCTGCAGAACCGCAAGCCGCCGGACTCCTTCCAGGGGCACGCGGGCGCCGAGCTGCTCGACTACATCAAGGCCGGGCAGATCGAGCCGCTGGACTCCTTCTACGACGAGAACAGCCTCAAGTCGGTCTACCCGCAGCAGCTCCTGCAGCAGATCAGCTACAAGGGCCACATCTACTCGGTGCCGGTGAACATCCACCGGTCCAACGTGCTCTGGTACAACCCGGGCATCCTGAAGGACGCCGGCATCTCCGACGCGCCGAAGTCGATCCCGGAGTTCATCGCCGACCTGAAGGCGGTCAAGGAGAAGACGAAGAAGGTGCCGCTGTCGCTCGGCGCCCAGTGGACCGCCGACCACCTGCTGGAGAACGTGCTGCTCGGCGACCTCGGCACCGACGCCTACAACGCGCTGTGGAAGCCGGGCGCCGACTGGAGCTCCCCGGCGATGACGAAGGCGCTGAACGACTACGCCGAGATCCTGAAGTACACGACCACCGAGGCCGCGTCCACCGACTGGCAGGGCGCCGCGAAGGCCGTGGTGGACGGCAAGGCCGCGTTCAACATCATGGGCGACTGGGCGTACGGCTACTTCGTCGGCAGCGCGCCGAACGGCCTCGGCAAGAAGCTCGACACCGACTTCAAGTACGCGCCGACGCCCGGCACCGACGGCACCTACCTGTGGCTGTCGGACAGCTTCACGCTGCCGAAGGGCGCGCCGCACCGCGCCGGGGCGCTGGCGTGGCTGAAGGAGGTGTCCAGCCGCGAGGGCCAGGACCTCTTCAACCCGAAGAAGGGCTCCGTCCCCGCCCGCAAGGACGCCGACAAGAGCCTCTACAGCACCGGCTACCTGAAGTACGCGTTCGAGCAGTGGAACAACCCGGCCACCAAGCTCGCGGGCTCGTTCTGGCACGGCGTCAACGCCAGCAAGAAGCAGCACACCGACATCGACACGGCGGTGGGCCTGTTCCTGCAGAGCAAGGACGTCGGCAAGCTCCAGTCCCAGCTCGTCGCCGCCGCGAAGAACAGCGGTCAGTGACGGGAGCGCGCACGGGACGCCGCTGGAACCTGCGCCGGAGCAGGAGGTGGCTGCCGGGTCTGCTGCTGGTCTCGCCGTCCATCGTGGCGATCGGCCTGTTCGTCTACGGGCTGATCTTCTGGAACACGCGGGTGGCGGTGAGCGGCAAGCACGACGAGGTGTCGCCGTACGGGTTCGACAAGGGCAAGAACTTCGTCGACCTGTGGCACGAGCCGAGCTGGCCGGGCGCGGTGAAGCACGCGCTGCTGTTCACCGCCGTGTTCGTGCTCGGCGCCCTCCTGCTCGGCGCGTTCCTGGCGTTCCTGATGGACAAGGGGATCCGGGGCGAGGCGTCGTTCCGGGTCGTCTACCT
This sequence comes from Spirillospora sp. NPDC046719, assembly GCF_040645715.1. Lineage (NCBI taxonomy): Bacteria > Bacillati > Actinomycetota > Actinomycetes > Streptosporangiales > Thermomonosporaceae > Spirillospora > Spirillospora sp. NPDC046719. The sequence continues at coordinate 1,839 of NZ_JBEYYT010000274.1, forward strand.
GTTCCCCATGGCGGTGTCGTTCATCGCCAGCGGCGTGGTGTGGCGGTGGCTGATGAACCCGGCGCCGCCACAGCGCGCCGTCGGGTTCAACCAGCTGTTCGACAAGCTGCACCTGAACGCGCTGGCGAACGACTGGTGGCAGGACCCGCACTGGGGCATGGCCGCGATGGCGCTCCCCGCGATCTGGCAGATGTCCGGCTACGTCATGGCCCTGTACCTCGCCGGGTTCCGCAGCGTCCCCGAGGAGCTGCGGGAGGCCGCGCGCGTCGACGGCGCGTCCGAGTGGAAGGTGTACCGGTACGTGGTCTTCCCGCAGCTGCGCCCGGTGACGCTGTCGGCGCTGATCATCCTCGGGCACATCTCGCTGAAGGTGTTCGACCTGATCATGGCGATCGCCGGCAAGCAGATCATCACCTACGTCCCCGCCATCGCGACGTACGTGGAGATCTTCGACCGGCACGACCCCGCCAACGGCGCCACCATCGCCACCTACCTGCTGCTCGCGGTGGCGCTCCTGGTGATCCCGTACCTGGTGTGGTCGGTGCGGGCGGAGCGGACCCGATGACCGCGGCGAGCACGGCCCGGCCGCCGGCGGGCGCCGGCGCGGCGGCCCGCACCCTGCGGATCGCCCGGCCGGTGGTGCTGCTGGCGTTCGTGATCCTGTTCCTCATCCCGGTGTACGTCCTGGTCGTCACCAGCTTCAAGCCGCTGCAGGAGGCCGATCCGAGCAGCGCGTGGAACCTGCCGCACCACTGGAGCGCGTCGGGGTGGAGCGCGGCGTGGGACGCCCTGAAGCCCGGCCTGGAGAACAGCGTCAAGATCGCGGTGACCGGTTCGCTGATCTCCGCGGTGCTCGGCTCGCTGAACGGGTACGTGCTGTCGAAGTGGCGCTTCCCCGGCGCCGACGCGGTCTTCACGCTGTTCCTGTTCGGGATGTTCATCCCGTACCAGGCGGTGATGATCCCGCTGGCGGGGCTGCTGACGAACATGGGGCTGGTCGGGACGATCCGGGGCCTGGTCCTCGCGCACGTCGTCTACGGCATCCCGATCTGCACGCTGATCTTCCGCAACTACTACGTGACGATCCCGGACGAGCTGATCGAGGCGGCCCGCGTCGACGGCGCCGGCATCATCCGCACGTACTGGTCGATCATCGTGCCGGTGTCGGGGCCCGCGTTCGCGGTGACGGTGATCTGGCAGTTCACCTCGATGTGGAACGACTTCCTGTTCGCGGTGTTCCTCGGCGCGCCCGACAGCTGGCCGGTCACGGTGATGCTGAACAACACCGCGGGTTCGGGCGCGGTCGCCGTCCAGTACAACCAGCAGATGGCGGAGGCGCTGCTCGCGTCGCTGCCGACCCTGCTGGTCTACCTGCTGCTCGGGCGGTTCTTCATGCGCGGGCTGATGGCGGGCGCCCTGAAGGGCTGAGACGGGACGGACGGGGCGCTCCGGCGATCGGGCCGGGGCGCCCCTTTTTTCGCCGCGCCCCGGTCTTCCGCCGGGCGCCGATCCGTCGCACCGGACGCCCCATCCGCCCCACGGGGACGTCCCTTCCGTCCCGCCGGCACGTCAACCGGGCACGGTCCTCGCGCGTCACATTGGTGATCGAAGGGGATCGGAATGGCCACGCACGAGCCGCTCGCCTCCCGCATTGGCAATCGGGCGGAGATGCGCCTAGCCTCTCGGGCATCATCGCGCGGCGAACCGGCGGCGACCGTCCGGCCGGACCCGCGCGATCACACTTCGGGCCGACAGGAGGTGACCGCGTGCAGGCGTTGAGCGTTCAGCAGCCATGGGCGTTCGCGATCGCGCGTGGCGGGAAGACCGTCTCGAACGAGAACCTGCCGACCGCCTACCGCGGCCCGCTCCTCGTCCACGCGTCGATGCGCGTCGACCTGAAGGCGTGCGACTCGCCGCTCGTCCAGGCGGCCGGCTGGGACCCGCGCGACCCGCTCGCCACGATCGGCGCCATCATCGCCGTCGCCGAGCTCGACGGGGTCTGCTCCGCCGCCGCGCGGGGCGGTTCCTGCGACTGCGGCCCGTGGGCGGACCCGGGGGCGCACCACTGGCACCTCGGCGGCGTCCGCGCCCTCCCCCGGCCCATCGTGGCGCTCGGCCGCAGCCCGGGCCTGTGGGAGCCGAAGCCGGCGCTCGTCACCGAGATCAGCACGATGTTCGCGGCGACCGCGGCGCTCGACCACTCGTCCTGAGGGCGTCGGCGGCCTCGCGGAGGCGGGCGAACTCGGCGGCGAGGCGGTCGAGCTGCCAGCTCGCGTTCAGGCCGCTGGGGTTGGGCAGGATCCACAGCCTCGCGGCGCCGAACGCCTCGTCCTGCGGGCCGATCCCGGCGCGGGGCCGCCCGAACGCGGTGCGGTAGGCCGTGACGCCGCAGATGGCGACATAGGCGGGGCCGTGCCGCTCGACGAGCGCGGTGAGGCGGCGGCCGCCGTCGCGGAGCTCCTCGTCGGTGAGCTCGTCGGCGCGGGCGGTGGCGCGCGGCGCGATGTTGGTGATGCCGAGCCCGTAGGCGGGCAGCAGGTGCTGCTCGGACGGGTGCAGCAGCCGGTCGGTGAAGCCGGAGCGGTGCAGCGCGGGCCAGAAGCGGTTGCCGGGGCGGGCGAAGTGGTGGCCGGTCGCGGCGGAGTACAGGCCCGGGTTGATGCCGCTGAACAGGACCCGCAGCGGCTCGCCGTCCGGGGGCAGGACGTCGGGGATCAGGCGGTCGCGGGCGGCCTCGAGGTCGGCCTTGGTGGGGCGCATCAGATCAGGTTACGGACGATCAGGGCGGCCGCGGACGTCCCGACGACGATGAGCAGCGCGATGCGCAGGCGCCCGGCGTCGAGGTAGCGGCGCAGCGGGCCCGCGGCGAAGAAGCCGGCGTAGACGAACGGGAGCAGCGCGAGGCCGGCGGTGACCTGCCGGACCGGCAGGCGCCCGGCGGCGCCGCCCGACGCCGAGGCCGACGCTGCCCTGCACGATGGCGCCGAGCAGCGCGGCCAGGCCGCCGATCAGCAGGACGTCGGGTGGTGGCACGCCATGGAACGGTACATCCCGACTTCTCCGATCTGCGATTACCGATCAGGCGGACGCGTCGGTGAGCGCGGCGAGCTGGGCGTCGGTGAGGGTGGTCCGGAGGGCCTGGAGGATGGGCTGGAGCTGCTCCAGCGTGCGGGCGCTCGCGATCGGCGCGGCGACCGTCGGCTGCGCGGCGAGCCACGCGAGCGCGACCGTCGCGACGGGCGCGCCCTGCTCCTCGGCGACCAGGTCGAGGGCGGCCAGCACCCGGCGCCCCCGCTCGGTCTTCAGGTACTCCCCCGCCCGGCCGGCGCGCGGGCTGTCCACCTCGGCCCCGGGGCGGTACTTGCCGGTCAGGAACCCCGACGCCAGGCCGTAGTACGGGACGCAGGCCAGCCCGTACCGCTCGGCGAGGTCGCGGCGCGGCCCCTCGTAGGTGTCGCGGGACACGAGGTTGTAGTGCGGCTGGATCGCGACGTAGCGGGCCGTGCCCTCGCGCTCGCTGAACTCCAGCGACGCCTCCAGCCGGTCCAGGTCGATGTTGGACACCGCGATCTCGCGGACCTTGCCCGCGCGGACCAGCTCGTCGAGCGTCCCCATGATGTCCTCGACGGGGACGGACGGGTCGTCGAAGTGGGTGTAGTAGAGGTCGATGCGGTCGGTGCGGAGCCGCCGCAGCGAGTCGTCCGCGGCGGCCCGGATGTTCGCGGGCGCGAGGCCGCGCCGGCCGGGGTGCCGCCCGACCTTGGTGGCCACCACGATGTCGTCGCGGTTGCGGCGCTCCGCCATCCAGTCGCCGATGATCGTCTCGGACTCGCCGCCCGCGTTGCCGGGCGCGGACGCCATGTACGAGTCGGCGGTGTCGACGAAGTCGCCGCCCGCCGCCGCGTAGGCGTCGAGGATCTCGAACGAGTGGTCGCGGTCCGCCGTCCAGCCGAACACGTTGCCGCCGAGCGACAGCGGGTGGACGTCGAGGTCGCCGATCTTCCTGGTGTCAGCCATGCTCCGATCCAATCAAAGGGTGCGCCGCCGTTCCCTCCGCGGCCCCGAACATTCCTGACAGAATGTCCGAATGCTCGCCGCTTGTCTTGCCTTTGCCGCGGTGGCGGCCGTCGTCACCGTCACGCCGGGACTGGACACGATGCTCGTCGTCCGGACCACGGTGGCCGCCGGCCGCCGCACCGGGTACCTCGCGGCGGCCGGGGTCGCGTCCGGGTGCCTGACCTGGGCGGTGGCGAGCGCGGCCGGGTTGACGGCGCTGCTCGCCGCGTCCCGGTTCGCCTTCGACGCGCTGCGCGTCGCGGGCGCCTGCTACCTGTTCTGGCTGGGCGCCCAGGCGCTCTGGCGGACGCGCCGCCGGTCCGGCGCGCCCGCCGCCGAGCCGGACGCGCCGGTCTCCGGGCCCGCCGCGTTCCGCACCGGGTTCACCACCAACCTGCTGAACCCGAAGGTCGGCGTGTTCTACATGAGCCTGATGCCGCAGTTCGTCCCGCACGGCGCGCCGGTGTTCGGGACGAGCATGGCGTTCGCGGCGATCCACACCGCCGAGGGCCTGCTGTGGCTCGGGGCCGTGGTGGGCGCGGCGGGCGCGGCGCGCCGCGCGCTGGCGCGCCCGGCCGTCAGGCGGCGGCTCCAGCAGGTCACTGGCCTGGCCTTCATCGGCTTCGGGCTGCGCCTCGTCACCGAGCGCTAGACCGCCCTAGACCGCCGTCCCGGCGTCCGCGTCCGCGAAGTGGCAGGCGACCGCGTGCGCCGCCCCCTCCCGGACGATCAGCTCCGGCACCTTCTCCGCGCACGTCTCGGCGGCCATGAAGCAGCGGGTCCGGAACCTGCACCCGCTCGGCGGCGCCGCGGGCGACGGCACCTCGCCCTCCAGGACGATCTCCCGCGCGGCGTCGTCCGGCCGGTCGCGCACCGAGGGGACCGCCGAGAGCAGCGCCCGCGTGTACGGATGCCGGGGGTCGCCGAACACCTGCTCGGCGGTGCCCTGCTCGACGACGGTGCCGAGGTACATCACCGCGACCTCGTCCGCGATGTGCCGGACGACGTCCAGGTCGTGGGAGATGAACAGGTACGCCACGCCCAGCTCGGACTGCAGGTCCGCCAGCAGGTTGAGGATCTGCGCGCGGACCGACACGTCCAGCGCCGACACCGCCTCGTCGCACACGATCAGCCGGGGCCGCAGCGCGAGCGCGCGGGCGATGGCGACGCGCTGGCACTGCCCGCCGGACAGCTCGTGCAGCCGCCGGGCGGCGTGCTCGGGCCGCAGGCCGACCAGCTCCAGCAGCCGCGCGACCTCGGCGTCCTCGCGGTCGCGCGGGACGATGCCGGAATGGACCCGCCACCCCTCCGAGACGACCGCGGCGACGGTCATGCGCGGGTTCAGCGAGGTGTACGGGTCCTGGAACACCATCTGCACGTCGCGGCTCACGCGGCGCCGCCGCCGGGGCGGCATCGACGCGAGGTCCGCGCCGTCGAACTCGATGGTCCCCGCGAATGCGGGGATCAGCCCCACGATCGCGCGCGCGAGCGTGGACTTGCCGCAGCCGGACTCGCCGACGACGCCGAGCGTCCGGCCCGCCCGGACCGCCAGGTCGAGCCCGGCGACGACGGGCACCCGCCGCCGGCCGAACCCGTGCCGGCCGGGCCGCTGGTAGCCGGCCTCCAGGCCGCCGACCCGCAGGACGACGTCGGCGTCCCCGGCCGGTGCCGCGGTGCCGTGCGCGGTCGCCGTCATCGGTCCTCCTCGGGGTCGTGGGCGGCGCCCACCTCGTCGGCGTGGTGGCAGGCGACGGCCCGTCCGCCGCTCTCGGCGAGCGGCGGGTCCTCGGTCCGGCACACGCCGGTCGCGAACGGGCAGCGGGGGTGGAAGGCGCAGCCGCCGGGCGGGCGCCGCGGATCCGGCGGCAGCCCCGCGATCGGCGTCAGGCGGCCGCCCTCCCTCCCGTCCGGCACGGCCCGCAGCAGGCCCAGCGTGTACGGGTGCGCGGGACGCGTGTAGACGGCGTCCAGCGGCCCCTGCTCCACGATCCGCCCCGCGTACATCACGGCGACCTCGTGGGCCATCCGCGCGACCACGCCGAGGTCGTGCGAGACCAGCAGCGTGGCGAGCCCCGCCTCCCGCTGGCGGCGGGCCAGCAGGCGCAGGATCTGCGCCTGGACGGTGACGTCGAGGGCGGTGGTGGGCTCGTCGGCGAGCAGCACGGACGGGCCGAGCGCCAGCGCCATCGCGATCACGGCGCGCTGCCGCATGCCGCCGGAGAACTCGTGCGGATGGTCGCCGTAACGCGACGCGGCGTCGGCGATGCCGACCTCGCGCATCAGCGCGACGGCCCGCTCGCGCGCCTCCCGGCGGCTCGCGCCGAGCCGCCGGCGGAACGGCTCGGCGATCTGGGGGCCGACGGCGAAGCCGGGGTTGAGCGCGGCCATCGGGTCCTGGAAGACCATCGCGACCCGGCTGCCGCGCGCCTCCCGCCACTGCCGCGCGGTGAAGCCGGCGGTGTCGTCGCCGCCGAGCACGACGCTGCCGGAGGTGATCTCGGCGCCGGGCGGGAGGAGCCCGATGAGGGCCAGGGACGTGAGGCTCTTGCCGCTGCCGGACTCGCCGACGAGCGCGAGGACGCGCCCGGGGCGCAGCCGCAGCGAGACGCCGCGGACGACGGGGGTGACGTGCCGGCCGGAACGGAACCCGATGTGGACGTCGCGCAGCTGCGCGGCGGCGTCCTCGCCGGGCGGGGTGGGGACGGGGTGGACGGCTGACATGGTCATGGGGGTGCCTCTCAGAGCTGGGCCCGGGGGTCGGCCAGGTCGCGGAAGGCGTCGCCGACGAGGCCGACTCCGGTGACCACGGCGGCCAGCGCGATCGCGGGCATCGTGGAGATCCACCAGGCGGAGCCGAGGTAGTCGCGGCCCGCCGAGACGGTCGCGCCCCACGAGGCCTGGTCGGGCGGGATGCCGAGGCCGAGGAAGCTCAGCGACGCCTCCGCGACCATCACCAGGCCGATCTGGACGGTCGCGGCGACCAGCAGCGGCTGCCAGCACGACGGCAGCACGTGCCGCAGGAGGATCCGCGGGTGGCCGGCGCCGAGCACGCGGGCGGAGTCGACGAACTCCAGGTCCCGCGTCGCGAGCGCGGACGCCCGCACGACCCGGGCGAACACCACCCAGCGGGTCACGGCGAGGGTGATGACGACGTTGGTGACGCTCGGGCCGAGGACCCCGGCGATCAGGATCGCCAGCAGGATCGACGGGAACGCCAGCTGGACGTCCCCGATGCGGGACAGGACGGCGTCGGCCCAGCCGCCGAAGTAGCCGGAGACGAGCCCGGCGGCGAGCCCGACAGCGCCGCCGGCGAGGACGGTGGCGGCGGCGACGAGCAGGGACACGCGGCTGCCGGCGAGCAGGGTGGTGAGCATGTCCCGGCCGAGCTGGTCGGTGCCGAGCCAGGCGACCGACCCGTCCCCGAGCCGCGAGCCGGGCGGCAGGAGGCGGTGCGGCAGGTCGGTCGCGACCGGGTCGTAGGGCGTCAGGACCGGCCCGAGGAGCGCGGCCAGGACGAACAGCCCGACGACGGCGAGCCCGATCCACGCCCGCACCGGCAGCCGGCGCCCGCGGCGTCCGCGGGGCTCGGCGGCGGCCGGCGCGGGCGCGGCGGCGATGGCGCTCATGGTGTGCTCCCGTTCATGCGTTCTGCGGGGTGAGGCGCGGGTCGAGGGCGACGCACAGGACGTCGACGACGAGGTTCAGCGCGATGTAGCAGACGGTGATCGTGACGATGGCGGCCTCGACCACGGCGTAGTCGCGGTTGGTGATGGCGTCGACCATCAGCGAGCCGAGGCCGGGCCAGGAGAACACGACCTCGACGATGACGGCGTTGGCGATGAAGTTGCCCATCAGCAGCCCGAGGACGGTCACGACGGGCAGCGCGATGTTGCGGGCGACGTGCACGTACAGCACGGCGCCCTCGCCGGTGCCCTTGGCGCGCGCGGTGCGGACGTAGTCCTTGCCGATCTCCTCCAGGGCGCCGTTGCGGACGAGCCGGGCGAGCCAGCCGACGAACGGCAGCGCGAGCGTCACCGACGGCAGGATCACCGCCTCGGGGCCGCCGCCCGCGGTGCTGGGCAGCCAGTGCAGCTGCCGGGCGAACAGCAGGATCAGCACGATGCCGAGCCAGAACGACGGCAGGGCCTGCCCGACGAGGGAGCCGGCGGACACGAGCGCGTCGAGGATCCGGCCGGGCCGCCGCGCGCACAGCATGCCGAGGGGGAACCCGGCGGCGAGGGTGATGACGAGGGCGAGGGCGGCGAGCGCGAGGGTCGCGGGGAAGCGGTCCAGGGTGGCGCTCATCGCGCTGCCGCCGAGCCGCCAGGAGTCGCCGAAGTCGCCGTGCAGCACCTCGCCCATGTGGGTGAGGTACTGCCGCCACAGGGGCTTGTCGAGGCCGAAGTCGGCGCGGACGGAGGCGAGCTGGTCGGCACTGGCGTCCGGCCCGAGGATGAGGGTGGCGGGGTCGCCGGGGACGATCCGCACGACCACGAACACCAAGGTGACGGCGCCCCAGGCGACGAGGACGGCCTGGCCGGCGCGGCGGAGCAGGAAGCGGCCCATCAGGACGTCCTTCCGGTCCGTGCGCCCGAGGGCGCGGGCCCGTTGGTGGAGGAGCGGACGACGAGGTCGGCGGCCAGCAGCGTCCGGCCGGGGACGTCCGCGGGCGGCGCGCCCGCCATCCGCTCCAGCAGCCGGTCGACGGCGGTCGTGCCGACGCGCGCGGCGGGCAGCCGGACGGTGGTGAGCGGCGGGGCGAGGTAGGCGGCGAACGGGTGGTCGCCGTGCCCGGCGACGGCGACGTCCCCGGGGATGGACAGGCCGTGCTCGGTGAACGCCCGGTACAGGCCGAGCGCGAAGTAGTCGTTGCCGGCGAGGACGGCGGAGCCGGGCTCGATCCGGTCGGCGAGCCGGCGGCCGATGGCGTAGGAGTCGATCGGGTCCCAGGGCTGCGAGCTCGCCTCCCGGCGGCGGGTCGGCACCCGCAGGACGTGGTCGTCGCGGACCTCGATGCCGCGCTCGGCGAGCACCGCGCGGAAGCCGCGGATCCGCTCGGCGACCGGCGAGATGTCGAGGTCCTCCTCGACGAGGTACAGCTCGCGCGCGCCGCCGTCCACCAGGTGCTCGGTGGCGCGCCGGGCGCTGTCGTAGTAGTCGACGCCGACGAGGTCGGCGTCCAGGCCGGGCAGGTCGCGGTTCAGCAGCAGGACGGGCGTGCCCGACTTCTCGAGCCGCTCCCAGTGGTCGATGCCGTGCTGCACGGGGACGGCGAGGACGCCGTCGACGCCCCACCGCATCAGCTCCTCGGCGACGCGCCGCTCGTTCTCGGCGCTGTCCTCGGTGACCATCAGCATCAGCGAGTAGCCGTGCACCCGGCCGCGCTCCTCGATCGCGCTGATGAGCCGGGCGTAGAACGGGTTGGAGGGGTTGGTGATGACCAGGCCGATCGCCATGGCGTTCTGGAGCACCAGCGACCGCGCCATCGTGTTCGGCACGTACCCGAGCCGGTCGGCCTCGGCCCGCACCCGCTCCCGGGTCTCGGCGCTCACCGCGTCCTTGCCGGCGAGGGCGCGGGACACGGTGTTGACCGACAGGTCGAGCGCGGCGGCGATGTCGCGCAGGGTGGCCCGGCGGCGCGGCGTCATGGCGTCCTCCTCGTGACCGTGGACAGGTCGGGCTGGTTGTTCGCGGCCGGGGCGAACCCGGTGATCCCGGAGCCGAGGCCGTAGGCGGTGGTGAGCGCGGCGGGGAAGACCCCGACCGCGTCGTCCCAGACGATCCTGCACGCCTCGGCGTACAGCCGGGCCCGGTCGCCGGAGTCGGCCGCCTGCCCCGCCGCGGCGAGGATCTTGTCGAGCGCGGGGTTCTTGTAGCCCATCCGGTTCGCCTTGGAGGTGTAGAGGCGGCCGAGGGTGAAGGCGGCGTCGCCGGTCGTCACCGTGTTGGTCTGCAGCTCCATGTCCCAGTCGAGGCCGTTGAGGCGCTGCAGCCACTCGGCCTTCTCGATGCTCTGCGGCCGGACGGTCACCCCGACGTCCTGCCACGCCGAGATCATCGACTGGGCGAGCTCGCGGGCGAGCGGGCCGGTGGCGTCGAACCACATCATCGTGGTCGTGAACCCGTCGCCGAGGCCCGCGTCCCGCAGCGCCTTGCGGGCGGCGCCCGGGTCATGGGCGTAGGGCCGCTGGGCGGCGTGGCCGAACACCGTGGCGGGGATCGGGGCGTCCATCCGCCGCGCGCCCGCGCCGAACAGCCTCCCGACGATCTCGTCCATGTCGAGGGCCTGCACCATCGCCCGCCGGACGCGCGGGTCGGTGAACGGCCTGCGCCCGCAGTTGAACCAGGTGAGGTAGTACGTCCAGCTCGGCACGGACGCGACCCGCACGCCGTGCTTCCCCTTCACCTCGCCGAGCTGGTCGGACGGGACGGGCCACAGCAGGTCGACGTCGCCGTTGCGCAGCGCCGTGATCGCGCTGGACGTCTCGGCGATGAACGGCATCGAGATGCCCGGCAGCCGCGCGGGGCCCGCCCAGTACCCGTCGAAGCGGGCCAGCTCGACGGCGGTGGACGGGGTGAACCCGGTGACGCGGAACGGCCCGGAGCCGATGGGGCGGCGCTTCTGCGCCGGGTCGGCGACGAGCCGCGCCGGGACGATGAACAGCAGCGTCAGGTTCACCGGCAGCGTCCCCATCGGCCCGTCCGTGACGAACGTGACCGTGGTGTCGTCGTCGGCCCGCGCGGACTTCACGGTCGCCCACAGCGCGCTCTGCGCCGACTTCACCGCCTTCGTCCGGTCGAGGCAGGCGACGACGTCGCGGGCCGTCAGCGGGCTCCCGTCGTGGAAGCGCACGCCGGACCGCAGCCGGAACACCCAGGTGGTGTCGTTCTCGCGCCGCCATGACGCGGCCAGGCCGGGCACCAGCCGGCCGGCCTCGTCGCGGCGGACGAGGGTGTCGAAGACCAGCCGCTTGACGATCAGCGACGCCTCGTCCACCGCGGTGCCCGCGTTGTACGGGTCGAGGTCGGTGACCGGCTGCCCGAACGCGGCGCGCAGC
>NZ_JBEYYT010000275.1:0-12929 GCF_040645715.1 Spirillospora sp. NPDC046719
GGGGGGTGGGGGGCCCCGCGGCGGGGCTCGAGTACGCGACCGCCTCCGCGGAGGCCCCCGGATTGCCCGACGCGTCCTTCGACGTCGTCTTCTACGCCGACACCTTCGAGATCACCGACGACCTCGACCGGGTCGTCGCGCACGCCGCCCGGCTGCTGCGGCCCGACGGCGTCCTGTTCTACGACACCGTCAACCGGACGCCGGTCTCCCGGCTGATCTACCTGGGGGCCTTCCAGGCGCTGCCGTCGACCCGGATCATGCCGCGCGGCCGCTACACCGCCGCGCGGTTGCGGACCCCGGAGGAGGTCGCGGCCGCGCTCGCCGCTCACGGGCTGCGGAACGAGGACGTCTGCCCGTTCAAGCCCGCGAACGTCCTCGACCTGGTCCGGGCGACCGTCGCGCGCCGGAAGGGAAGGATCGCCGACGAGGCGATCCCGGGAATGACGGGTTTCGTCCTCGAACCGGACGGCAAGCCGATCGTCACCTATCTCGGTCACGCCCGGCCGGACCGGAGGGCGGGGGAGTAGCGGAACGACGGTCGTTCAGAGCCTCGGAGTCCCACCGTGGACACCAGCCGCAAGGGTGCCGTCCGGCGTGCCGGAGGAGGATGATCCGCGGCTCCGCTGGAGTGCTGCGGGTCAGGGCTGGTCGTCCACGAGAGCGATTGCTCGCTTCTCGGGAACTCCTAGCATCAGCAGGCTCGTGATCGTCGCCGCTCGGGCGCCGAGGGGCTCGTTCGACAGGTCGCTGTCCGCGATGGCGAACACGACGCCGTAGGCGACCTGGCTCAGAATGCCCGCCGGCAGGTGCTGTGCGAACACGTCGCTGTCCTGGCCCCGTTTCACGAGGTCGGCGAGGAGATCATCGACTGGCCCGAGCAGGCCGTGGATCGCCTCGCCGTACTCGCCGCGGCGCAGCGCCAGCAGCACTCGGTACCGGTGCGTCACCGGCCAGACGCGGGCGATGAATTCGACCCATGTCGCGTCCGCTTCTGCGTGGGAGGCGTTGACCTCGGTGAGCACGGCTGTCATCTCGGTGACGGCCCGTTCCGTGAGTGTCCGAACCAGGTCGAGCCGTGAGGGGAAATGGCCATAGACGGTGCGGCGGACGACGCCGGCGGCGGAGGCGATGTCGCCCATTCCGGCGTCGGGGTTCTCTCCCAGCACGTCGAGGGCGACGTCGAGGATGCGATCGCGTGTCTCGTTCATCGAGCGCACACGGGAGGACTCGGTGGGCACGGCAGCATTGTTGCACATCGGTGTGCAATGAATCACACTGCACACTGGTGTGCAGCGAAGTAGGCTGCACAGCAGTGTGCAACGGAGAGTTGCACTGCGCTTCGAAGCTCAGGAGAAGAAGCAATGACCGCACCGACGCCGCCGGCCTCGATCCTCGTCCGCCCGTTCACCGTCTCGATCCCGGATTCGGAGATCGACGACGTGAAGCAGCGACTGGCCAGAACCCGATGGCCGGACCCGGAAACGGTGGGCGACTGGTCGCAAGGGGTTCGCGTAGAGAACGCCAGATCTCTGGTCGACTACTGGGAGCGCGGCTACGACTGGCGGCGCTTCGAGTCCGAACTCAACCGCTTCCCCCAATTCCTGACCGAGATCGATGGGCTGGACATCCACTTCATCCACGTCAGGTCCAAGAATCCCAACGCGATGCCGCTGATGCTCACGCACGGATGGCCCGGCTCGATCCTCGAGTTCCTGAAGCTGATCGGCCCGCTGACCGATCCGGTTTCGTTCGGAGGAGACGCCGCCGATTCATTCGACGTGGTCGTCCCGTCGCTCCCCGGGTTCGGGTTCTCCCAGAAGCCCACGGAGACCGGGTGGAGTGTTTCGCGCATCGCAAGCGCGTGGGTGGAGCTGATGAAGCGTCTCGGCTACACGAGATGGGCCGCACAAGGCGGCGATTGGGGTGCCGTCGTCACCACCGCCCTCGGAGCCATGCGACCTGAGGGGCTTCTCGGCATTCATCTGAACACCCAGTACGCCTTTCCCGCACAGATACCCGACACCTTGTCGCCCGAACAGCGCTATGCCGTGGAGACCCTCGCCCTCTACACCGGCGATCTCGGTGGGTCGAACCACCTTCAGGGCACGAAGCCGGAGACCGTCGGATTCGCTCTGGCGGACTCTCCCGCTGGTCAGGCGGCCTGGATCTACGAGAAGTTCCAGTCCAAGACCGACAACCACGGGCTCGCCGAGGACGCCCTCGGCATGGACGACATGCTCGACGCGATATCGCTCTACTGGTTCACCAACAGCGCAGCGTCGTCCGCCCGCATCTACTGGGAGAACAAATCGCTCACCTTCGCCGGCCCGAAGCTGACGCTTCCGGTCGCGGTGACCGTCTTCCCGAGGGACATTCCACGCCTGCCGCGAAGCTGGATCGAAGACACCTACAGCAATCTGATCCACTACGGCGAGGCCGACAAGGGCGGGCACTTCGCGGCCTTGGAACAGCCCGAGATCCTGGTCAGCGAAATCCGCACCGGCCTGCGCACCCTTCGTTCCTGACCCCAACGCGCGAGCTGCTTTTGCCGCACACCCGCCCCTTTGCCTCGTTCACTCGGTGAGGCCGAGGGCAGGGAAGCGGGGGCTCGTGCGGCTACCCGCGACCTACTTCGTGGCTGGTGTCCGAGCTAGGACACCGGGGCCTTCAGGGCGAGGATCGCGTAGGCCACCTGCAGGGCCGTCTCGGCGGACAGCGGTGTGGGCAACCGGTCGAGGACGACCTCCTCTCCCTCCGCGCGGACGGCCGCGGATTCACCGATCCGGACGAGCGTCGCGGGGCCGGTGGCGTCCACGGCGGGCAGCCGTCCGGCGGGCGGGACGAGGGCCTCGGCGGTCTCGGCGCGCTGCTGGGCGAGGACGGCGCGTTCGCGTTGCCGGTCGGCGTCGGCGCGCGCGGCGTCCCGGTCCCGGGTGAGGGCCGCGACCTCGGCCTCGCGCGCCGCCTGCGCGGCCGCCCGTTCGGTGCGGGCCGTCTCGGCGGCGGCCACGGCCTCGGCGAGCCGGTCGCGGACGCTCGCGGTGTCGCGTTCGGCGGCGTCCGCGCGTGCGGTCGCCTCACGGGCCCGGTCGGCGTGGTCGGCCGCCTCCTGCGTGAGCGCTTGCACCCGGCTGCGCTCCTCCGCGAGCCGGGCTTGAGCCTGGACGAGGTCGTCGCGCATCTGCTGCAGCCGCCGTTCGGCGTCGGCGAGTTTCTCCCGTGCGGCATCGCGCTCGCTGCGCGCTTCGGCGCGGTCGTCGGCGGCCTGCCGGGCCTGCTGCTCGGCCTGCTTGCGGGCGAGTTGATGGGTCTGGGCGAGTTCCTCGGCGAGCCGGGCGCGGGTGTCGGCATCGGCGGCGGCGGTCCGGGACCGGTCGCGTTCGCGTTCGGCCTCGGCGCGGGCGTCGACCGCGGCCTGGCGGAGCCGTTCGGCGGAGTCGCGTGCGGCGTTCGCCTCGTCGGCCGCGGCCAGGGCTTCGGCGGCCTGCCGTTCCAGCTCGCTGTTGCGGGTGGTGACGGCGTCGACGGTGGCGGCCAGACGGTCCGACTCCTCCTTCTCCAGCTCCGCGAGCCGCTGGAGGTCGGCGACGTGCCGGCCGAGCCGATCGGCGAACGCGGCGCGCTCGGTGGCGGCGCGTTCCCCGAAGGCGCGCAGCGCGGCCAGCGGCTCGGCGGCCGCGGCGGCGGTCGCCGTCTTGCGTGCCGCGTCGGCGAGCGCCTTGCAGTTCTGCCCGCCAGGGCCCTCGCCGGGCTGGTGGTAGCGCTGCGGCCGGCCGCCCCGGCGCGGGTTGCGGGGCGGAGGCAGCGGCTGCTGGCACCATTCGCACGGCCGCGGCTCGCCGCCGGGCGCCTGGAGCACGGTCAGAGCGTCCGCGCGCTCGTCCGGCGCACCGTCCGGTCCCGTCTCGTGGCCTGTCGCCTCGGTCTTCGCTGCTTCGTCTTCGTCCACATGCTGATCATAGAGGCTCTGCGTGAAACGTGAAACTGGTTTTGCGGTTCCGTATATGCGAAACCCCTGATACATGACAATCGCCGTTATGATGTACTCGCCGTGGAGAGCCGACCGAGGGGCGACGGAGTGACCGACAGCAGTTGTTGAACGCCAAGTATATGTCAGTAATCGCGCCGAGTCTGTCAGTGATGCGCCGAGTTCATCAGTCGAGTGCGAGTGTCTCGCACAGCTTCGCGGCCTCTGACCTGGGAAGATGTCGGTCGATGTCATCTGTGTCCTGCTTGAGGTGACCTCGATCTCTTGCGCCTACAAGGAGGGGATGGGGCCCCGGATGCGCCGAGTTTGTCAGCTGCTTGGGGCTTGATGTGTGAGGTGTCGGCCGTATCTTTTGTGGGCTTTATTTGATGTTGAAAGGGTCTGTTCTCGCCATGGCCAAGGGGTGGAAGGTGAGGGGTAGACTTTTGCTCGCGCTCGCATGTCTGAGTTGAGGTGGCGAGCTTTAATAAATGGTGTTGAGATATAGTTTCTAAGATGGGATTTTGGAAATTGCGTCGTTACTGGTCGCTGTTCTGGAGGCGGGCAGGTGCGCTGGGACGGCACCAGGGGTGTGACCGAGCGTCAGGCAACGCTTGATCGGCGATCGTTGTCCGCCCTGATCAGACCGATGTTTTCGACGTCGGGTACCGCGTCCGGGTGGCGCCGCGTTCGG
This sequence comes from Spirillospora sp. NPDC046719, assembly GCF_040645715.1. Taxonomy (NCBI): domain Bacteria; kingdom Bacillati; phylum Actinomycetota; class Actinomycetes; order Streptosporangiales; family Thermomonosporaceae; genus Spirillospora; species Spirillospora sp. NPDC046719. The sequence continues at coordinate 4,662 of NZ_JBEYYT010000275.1, forward strand.
CTGCGGGTCGTGCGGGTGGGTGGCGTCGGTGCGTGCCTCGTCGGCGCCGGTGCACCAGGTCGTCATCGACCTGCCGACCAGCACTAGCGAACCCAGCAAGGACTGCGCGACGCTCTGGCAGGCCCCGCGACCACCCGGCACACCGCCCGCCGGCTGCAAACCATGGTGCGGCCCGCCGCCGAAGAGATCGGCACCCGGCAAGCCACCCATTGGCTGGCCGAGGTCCGCGCGCGTCCGGGCGTCAGCCCGCCGCCGCCCGCGCCAGATGGGAGGCTGAATCCTCACCGGGGCGGCGCTGCAAGCGCCCGCCACCACCGGTACCCGTCGGCGATGTCGAGGCCGTCCTGGCCGCGCTCGCCGACGGCCGGGCATCCCACGCCATCGCCGTGGCGCTCCAGCACGCGTCTTAGCGCCGCCGAACCGTACCTTGCACAGGGTGCTGCGCGACAGCATCCTGCCCATCGCCTACCGCGCCGCGATTGGCGATCGCCTGTGGTAAGTCCCCGACAAACGGCAGCGCCTGGCCCACCGGCAGGACCGATTCGATCGGCCGGACGTGGCTTTGTGAGCGGTTGCCGGAGATGAGGCCCGATCGGGTGCGTGCCGCGCACGCCGCCCTGCTGACGGGCTACCAGAACCGCCATCCCCACGACTGGATCCGACATCACCGTCACCGGCCCCTAGCTGCCGGGCAACCTGGCGTGGCATCTGGCCGCCAAGAGGATCTGGTGCGACTGCTCATCCGGCTGAGCTGGATGCACCTGCGGCTCACCACTGCCGGCCTGCCCGACCTGATCAGCGACTGCACTCACATCACTCATCCACACGCCCAGGCGATCCGCCGCGCCCTGATGAAGCCAACGCCCGCGCTCATCAGCCCCTGTACCGCGCTCCCGGGGGTTTTGACCAGCCAAGTTACCGGTCGGCTCATGGGGCATCTCGTCTCCGAAATCGCTGCCTGGGCCACCGCCCTGCAGCCCCCGCGCAGGCCCACTGGCTAAGGCTGCTCACTTCCGGCGCACTCATCCGCGCGGACCACCCCGCTCGAACTCGCCATCAGCGGCCACACCGGCTCGGTGCGGGCAATGGCGTTCAGCCCGGACGGCACCCGCGTCCTCACCGGCAGCTACGACGGCGTAATGCGTGTGTGGTCCGCTGTGAACGGCCGTGAGCTGACGGCCTGGCACAGTGATCCGGGGGTGGCCGAGTGCCGGTTCGCCTCCGATGAGGCCGACAAGATCATCATCCTGGACGGCTCGGTCTACCAGCTTCAGCTCATGCCGTCCTCATGATCCATGCCGCCCGACTGGGCTTGGCATGAGTGGCTCGGATCTCAGTCGTCGTCGCGGCGCGCGTGCGGGTCACTCGGCTCGGGCTGCGCGTTCGAGGGCCTGCACGCGGTTCTCGGCGGTGCCGAGCTGCTCGCGCACCGCCGCGGCGTGGGGGGGGGGCGGCGTCGGGGCGGGGGCCCACCGCGGGGGCCGGGGGGGGGGCGGGTGGGAGCCGTCGGCGGCGAACCGCGCCGGCGATCGCGGGACATGGGCGGGCGAGAATGGTCTCTTCATCGTCATCCCGACTGTTCGACTGCCCCCGAGACTGTCCCGATCTCAGTTGGCACGCTCGCCGAGCATGCCGGCGGCGAGGTGTTCGATCACCTCCGCGACATAATCGTGCCCGGCCGGGCTGAGGTGGATTCCGTCGGAACTCCACATCGCTGGGTCAGCGATTTTCGTCACCGTTTCACGGGCCGGGAAAGCCATTCCGAAGTCGCGCGCGGCGCGTTCCAGCTCGATGTTGAACAAGGCGATGCGCTGGAGCACGCGTTTCTTACGGAACTGCGAGATGGGCGACCGGTCGAGCAGTGGCGGGCGGGGCACCGGAATCGCCAGCAGGACGGCGCCGGCGTCCCGCGCCCAGCCGTGCACCTCGTCCAGCCGGGCGCCCGCCGCGGCGGGCTCGAACCCGTTCAGCGCGTCGTTCATGCCGCAGCCGAGCACCGCCAGCCGGGGCCGCGCGGCGCGCACGGCGGGGAGCTGGTCGCGCACCACGTCCTCGATCGTGGCGCCCGCGTCGGAGACGTTCAGCACGTCACCGGAGTCCACGCCGAGGCGCCGCGCGAGGCGGCCGGCCCAGCCGAGCCAGCCGCCCGCGGGGTCCGGGTCGTCGCGGCCCTCGGCCACGCTGTCGCCGAGCACCACCAGGGCGGCGCCCGCGGCCGGCGGGCCGGCCATCACGCGACGAGGTCGAGGAGGTAGGCGGTGAGGTCGGCGACCGTCTCGCGGCGCCGCGCCTCGGCCACGTCCACCTCCACCTGCAGGTGGTCCTCGATGTCGCTGATGATGCTGATGGCGTACACCGAATCGACGCCGTAACGTGCCAGTTCGACCGCCGGGTCAATATTTTCCGTCGGCCTGTCGAGGTAGAAGGCGATGCGGTCAAGAAGCCACATCTGGAGTTCGTCGTGGGAAATTGTTTGCGATCCGCTCACCGCGCTCCCCTTTTTGTCAGAGGATCTTCTGAACCAAACCCCGATGGCCATCCGTAGCTGAGCACATGGCACGGTACATGCATATGTTCGGCATGTCACATAGCAGTCTGTGAACTATCGGACACGAGCATGTCACTTTTCCGTAAATTAAGTCAGTTGAGCGGTAAAACGGAGCCGGTGTACCGGACGGTAACAGGTTCCGTAAGGGGCCCACGACGGGCGCCGTCAGGCGACCGTCGTCACGGCCGCCCCACGCGGCCACTCCTCCCCCGCCGGCCGTCCCGCGGCACGCGACCTGCACCGTTCCCCAGGACCGCGCCCCCGTGCCCGCGGCGGGCGGCGAGCCGGGCCGGGTACGTTCCATGAGAATTTCGGACAACCGCCCAATCGGGCCGTGAAGACGGGCGCCGGTGGACTGGAAGGCGGTCCGAAAGGGGCGCCGCGCGCCCTACGGACGCGCCCGTTCGGTCACTGATCGGGCGAAATGGGAAGTATTTCCGATCCGATCGCCGGACCGGTCAGCAATGAACCGACGGGATTCGGCTCGCGCAACCGCGCCGCCCGATCCCGGATCGCCCGCGCGCGCTGGGCCCGCCATCGGTGCGCCGCCGTCCGACGGAATCGCACGACGTGCGCCGCCTCCGGACGCTCCCGTCCCGCCGGCGCGTACCCGTGCCGCCGCAGCCGGTCCGCCAAGACGTACTCCACGAGGTCGGCCTCCCACGGCCGCATCCGCACCGCCCACGCGCCGACGTTGCGGTCGTTTACGGCCTCGTGCGTCCGCAGGTGCCACCGGCGCTCGGCCGGGACCGTCCGGCGCGCGTGGTGGTGCGGCTCGGCCATCGCCTCGTCGTACTCCTCCTCCAGGAACCCGCACAGGGCGACCAGCGACCGCTCAGGTTCGGCGACGAGATCCTCGTAGCGCATCTCGAAGTAGCGGCCGGGGCCGAGCCGCCGCGCGAGCCGGCTCCCGGTGTCGACGGCCTCCCGCCAGGTCAGCGCGGCGCTGTAGACGTCGCCGTCGTACCAGGGCATCCGCGCGAGCGAGCTGACCGCGTCGCGGCCGTCGCGGACCAGGTGGACGAACTGCGCGTCCGGGAACATCCGCAGCAGCATCGGCACCTTGCGGAAGTAGCTCGGCCGCTTGTCGCCCCACCGCGCCTTGCCGTGCTCCCGCGCGTAGCGGCGGAACACGGCCGCGAGCGCCGAGCCGAGCGTCGGCGGGCCGTGCACGATGTCGCCGGCGACCGCGCCTGGGTCCAGCCCGAGGACGTCGAACTTCGTCCCGCCGCCCGCGGTGATCCACTCGGCGAGCGCCCGCCGGTTCGGCTCCGCCCGCAGGTCGCCGAAGCCGAGCCGCCGCGCGTACGCGACGTGCACGAACCTGGTCTCGGACGGCACCGCCAGGCGCCGGTGCGAGTGCAGCATCTGCTGCAGCAGCGTCGTGCCGGAGCGCGGGCAGCCGAGGACGAACACGGGCCGGTGGGACTGGCTGGTCATGGCGCGTGAAGCTAGGGGCGCCGCCTGAACCGGACCTCAGACCGACCTCAGAGTTCGCTGAACGTGACGACGTGACTACTCGTTGCGACTGTTCATAGCGGCTGCTTGCCGCGGCTACTTGGTCCGACGGCGCAGGCTGGCGGAGAACGTCGCGGCGCCGGTGACCACGAAGAGACCCGCCGCTATCTCCAGGGCCAGAGCCGTGTCACCGCCGTCACCGGGACCGTCCGGAAGCCGCGGCTTCAGCAGGCCCGCCGGATCCGTGCGCAGCGTGACCGCCTGGAGCGGCCTGAGGTCGGTGGAGCAGTTCTGCTGCTCCGTGAGGTGGTGGACGGCGCGCCCGCCGCCGGCCTCGACCACGGTGCACGACAGGTCGGCCCCGCGCCGGGCGTCCCGCTTCTCGACGTGCGCGACGACGGCGTGGACGGGCTTCCCGGCCGTCTTCATGTAGAGCTCGTACAGGCCGGGACCGGCGAAGAAGGTCAGGGCGAGGCCGGTGCAGGAGAGCAGGACGGCCGCGCCGGGCCGGTGCCAGACCCCGCCCGCGAGGGTCGCGGCGACGGCGAGCGCGGCCAGGGCGACGACGACGCCGGCCACGACGAGCCCGTGCGGGTACTGGGCGAGGAAACCGCCGGCCGTGAACGCCACCGGGACGAGCAGCCCCCAGCCGAGCGATCTCCAGAACGGGCGGGCCGGCGGACCGTCCAGGGTTGCGGGGGGCGATCCCACGATGACTCCTGCCTTCTCCGGGGGGACGAATGCCCGCCATCCTGCCGTATCCCGGAAACAGCGACGTCCACCCGGAAACGCGGGCAACGGCCGCCGGAAGCCCACAAAAGGCTTCCGCCCCCGTCAAAACTGCGCTAAAGTAACTCCTGGTGTGCCGGGAAGTCTGGTCGGCGAGACAGGATTTGTCTCCGACCAGGAGGTTGTACCTGATGACTCCCCGGCCCTTTCTCACGCCGCGGCGGACGCCGCGCGGCACCCCGCACCCCGCTTCGCGCGGCTTCGGCGCGCGCCCCGGGCTGACGGCCGCGACCTGGGCGGACTCCTTTCCGGACACATGACCTGCCGTATCCGGCGGGAACGTCGAATACGGCTGCGCATTTCCTGGTGAACCGGCGACCGCATTTACGGCCCGGACGGTGAATGACGCCTCGAGGCGGGAGCGTGCACACCCATGCGTGAATTCGTCGACACCGTGCTCGGCTTCCCCACGGCGCTTTTCAGCTTCTCTCTGGTGGTGGTCGCCGCGTACTGGGCGCTCGTCCTGCTCGGCGGCCTGGGGCACTTCCACGCCGGCACCGATGGCCATACGGGGGCCGGTGCCGGCGGGGGAGGCCACTTCCACGGAGACGGCGGCTTCCACGGGCACGGCGCCTTCCACGGGCACGGCGCGGCGCACGGGCACGGGGCCGTCCACGGACACGGCGCGGCGCACCCCGGGCACGGCGGCGGCCACGACACGTCCGGCGGCCACGAGGACGGCCACGGGTCGGGCGGGCCGCTGGCCGCGATCGGGCTGGGCGGCGTCCCCGCCACCATCACCCTGTCGCTGCTGATCGCGCTGGCCTGGTTCGCGAGCCTGGCCGGGTCGGTGCTGGCCGGCGGCGGCACGCCCGCGGCGCCGCTCGCCGCCGCCGTCCTGGCCGTGGCGCTCGCGGCGGCATGGCTCGGGACGCGGCTCGCCATCGTCCCGCTGCGCCGCGTGTTCCGGGAGGAGCCGGCGGCGTCGCTGCGCGACTTCGTCGGCCGCACCTGCGTCATCCGCACCGGCCGGGTCGGCGTGGACTTCGGCCAGGCCGAGGTGACCGCCGACGACGGTTCGTCCGCCATCGTGCAGGTCCGCCGGCACGCGCTGGACATCGCGGCCGAAGGCGCAGGGACCGGGGCGGCCGAAGGCGCACGGGGCGGCGCGGCCGAAGGCGCACGGGGCGGCGCGGCCGAAGGCGCAGGGACCGGGACGGCCGAAGGCCCGCCGGGCGGCGCGGCCGGCGGGCCGCCGGGCGGCGCCGTGCGGCCCGTACTCGGCGCGGGCAGCATCGCGCTGATCTTCGACTTCGATCCGGAGGGCCAGTTCTTCTGGGTCATGCCCTACGACGGCCCGACCCCCTGATCCGACCGCACTCCGGCCTCGCACTCTCTGACCCCCGCATCCCCACATCCCCCCAGTAGACAGGGATCCCGATGGACGCCATCACGATCGGAGCGGGCGTGCTGATCGCGCTCGCGCTGCTCATCGCACTCGGCCTCGCGCTGATGATGACGCGGCTGTTCCGCAAGGTCGACCAGGGCAGCGCGCTGATCATCTCCAAGCTGAAGAAGGTCGACGTCACCTTCACCGGCGCGGTGGTCCTGCCGGTGCTGCACAAGGCCGAGCTGATGGACATCTCGGTGAAGACGATCGAGATCGAGCGGACCGGCCGGGACGGGCTGATCTGCCGGGACAACATCCGCGCCGACATCCGCATCACGTTCTTCGTCCGGGTGAACAAGACCGTCGAGGACGTGATCAAGGTGGCGCAGGCGATCGGCACCGACCGCGCCAGCCACCAGGACACGCTGCAGGCGCTGTTCGCGGCGAAGTTCTCCGAGGCGCTCAAGACCGTCGGCAAGCACCTGGACTTCACCGACCTCTACACGCGCCGGCACGAGTTCCGCGACCACATCATCGAGCTCATCGGCACCGACCTGAACGGCTACAGCCTGGAGGACGCGGCGATCGACTACCTGGAGCAGACGCCGCTGCTGTCGCTGGACAAGTCCAACATCCTCGACGCGCAGGGCATCCGGAAGATCACCGAGCTGACCGCGATCGAGCACGTCCGGACCAACGAGTACACCCGCAACGAGGAGAAGGAGATCACCCGCCAGAACGTGGAGGCGCGCGAGGCGATCCTCGAGCTGGAGCGCCGCCAGGCGGACGCGGAGCTGCGGCAGCAGCGCGAGATCGAGACCGTCCGGGCGCGGGAGAAGGCGGAGACCGAACGGGTGCAGGCGGAGGAGCGGCTGCGCGCGCAGACCGCGCACATCCGCACCGACGAGCAGCTCGGCGTGCAGCAGGAGAACCGCGACCGCGAGGTGGCGGTGGCCGCGAAGAACAAGGAGCGGGTCATCGCGGTCGAGAACGAGCGGATCGAGAAGGACCGGATGCTGGAGGTCATCGCCCGCGAGCGGGAGACGGAGCTGACCCGCATCGCCGCGAACAAGGAGGTCGAGGGCGAGAAGCGGGAGATCGCGAACGTGATCCGGGAGCGGATCGCGGTCGAGCGGACCGTCGCCGAGCAGGAGGAGTCCATCAAGCGGGTGCGGGTGGTCGAGGAGGCCGAGCGGACCCGCCAGGCGGTCATCATCCAGGCCGAGGCGGAGGCGCAGGAGAGCCTCGTCAAGGACATCAAGGCGGCGGAGGCGGCGGAGGCCGCCGCGCAGCACCGCGCCCGCGAGCAGCTGACGATGGCCGACGCGCGGCGGCAGGCGTCCGAGCTGGACGCGCAGGCCAAGATCCGGCTGGCGGAGGGGATCCGCGCGGAGGCCGCGGCGGAGGGCCTCGCGGAGGTCGAGGTCCGGGAGCGGGACGCGGCGGCGATCGAGAAGGTCGGCCGCGCCGAGGCGGCGGTCGCCGAGCAGAAGGCGCTCGCCGAGGCGGTCCGGATCAAGGGCGGGCTGAAGGCGGAGGCCGAGGGGCTCACCGACAAGGCGGCGGCGATGGCGGCGCTGGACGACGCGACGCGCCAGCACGAGGAGTACCGGCTGCGGCTGGCGGCGGAGAAGGACATCCGGCTGGCCGGGATCCAGGTGCAGCGGGAGGTCGCGGAGGCGCAGGCGACGGTGCTCGCGGCGGGGCTGGAGAAGGCCGACATCGACATCGTCGGCGGCGACAGCGTGTTCTTCGACAAGCTCCTCGGGTCGATCGCGCTCGGCAAGAGCGTGGACGGGTTCGTCGGGAACTCCGAGACCGTGCGGGCGCTGGGCGGCTCGTGGCTGGACGGGACGGGCTCGCTCAGCGGCGACCTGACCCGGGTGCTGGGGGCGGCCGGCGGCGGAGGCGTCGGGGATCTGACGATCGCGGCGCTGCTGACGCGGCTCGCCTCGTCCGGCGGCCCGAACGCGCCCGCGCTCAGCGACCTGCTGGACGCCGCCGAACGCCTCGGCGTGGCGAACGCGCCGGTCGGGGCCGTGCCTCCCGCGGGGTCGAACGGCACCCCGCTGACCCCGGCGAGCTGACCGTCCGGCCGCATCGACTCGCGGCGCGCCGCCCGCAGCGACCCCCCATGGGGCGG
>NZ_JBEYYT010000276.1:0-12890 GCF_040645715.1 Spirillospora sp. NPDC046719
CCGGGACCCTTACCGGTGGCTACTCCGCGTACGGCTGGTCCTTGCCCTCGGCGCTGTAGGCCAGGCTCCAGATGTAGCCGTCCGGGTCCGCGAAGGTGCCGCCGTACCCGCCCCACGGCAGCGCGCCGGCGGGCTTGAGGACGGTGGCGCCGGCCTTCTCGGCCTCCGACATGACCTCGTCGACCCGCGCCTCGCTGCGGACGACGTACGTGAGGACCAGCCCGCTGAAGCCGCTGCCCTCCGGGCTCGTGCCCACCTGCTCGGCCAGGCCCTCGCGGCCGTAGAAGCCGACGGGCGAGGCCCCGTCCGACTCGAAGAACACCGAGATGCCCCAGTCGTCCTTGATCTTCCAGCCGAGTCCCTCGGTGTAGAAGCGCTTGGCCCCGTCCATGTCCTGGACGCCGAGGAGGATCGAGCTGACGTGCGCCTTCATGCCTGTTCTCCCTTGTGTTCGCGTCGGCGGCGACCGCCGCGGACCGGCCGGTCGGACGTCCGGACGTCACATCGGCGCGGTCCCGCCGGTCAATCGGTATGACAGGACCCGACGGAGGAACGTGACGAATGGTCCAGCAGGATTGGCTGAGCGAGCAGTTCACCGAGCATCAGGACCGGCTGCGCGCGGTGGCGTACCGGATGCTCGGCTCGGCCGGCGAGGCCGAGGACGCCGTGCAGGAGGCGTGGCTGCGGGTCGGCCGCGCCGACACCGGCGGGGTGGAGAACCCGGCCGGGTGGCTGACCACGGTCGTCGCCCGCGTCTGCCTGAACATGCTCGAAGCGCGCCGGGCGCGGCGCGAGGAGTCGGCCGGGGCGCTGCCGCCCGAGCCGGCCGCGCCGGGGCCGGGCGCCCGGCCGGACGTGCACGACCACCCCGAGGATGAGGCGCTGCTGGCCGACTCGGTCGGCGTCGCGCTGACGGTGGTGCTGGACACGCTGGCGCCCGCCGAGCGGCTCGCGTTCGTCCTGCACGACGTGTTCGCCGTGCCGTTCGGGGAGATCGGCCCCATCATCGACCGCTCCCCGGTGGCGGCCCGGCAGCTCGCCAGCCGGGCCCGGCGGCGGGTGCAGGGGGCGGCCGAGGCGTCCGGCGCCGCCCGGTCCACGAAGAAGGAGATCGTCGCGGCGTTCCTGGCCGCCTCCCGCGGCGGGGACTTCACCGCCCTGCTGGAACTGCTCGACCCGGACGCCGTGGTCAGCGAGATCCGCGGCGCCCGCGAGGTGGCGGCGTTCTTCGCCGGACGGGCCCAGGGCGCCCGGCTCGCCCTCGTCGACGGCGTCCCCGCGGCGGTCTGGACCCGCCACGGCCGGGCCATGGCCCTCTTCTCGTTCACCGTCGCCGACGGAAGGATCACGCGCATCGCCATCGACGGCGACCCGGACCGGCTCCGCGACCTCGACATCGTCTACCTGCGCGCCAACGGCACGGAACGGGAATGAACCGGTCCGCGGCGGGCGCCGAGGTGATGCAGGAGCCGGTCGACCGCCCCGGCGGCGTCCGCGACTGCGCCTTCCTCGATCCCTCGGGCAACATGCTGCGCTTCACGGAGCGGCCGCGTTGACGGCCTGCGACCTTGGTCGGGGCCGTCCGGCGTCTCAGCCTAAAGTCGCATCCGCAGGACCCGACGTGCGGCCGATGCCTCCCGTTTCGCGGCTCCTTAGCCTGGTCACAGGAAGTAAGGAACGCATCACCAAGGGCGGGCATATGTTCAGGTCACGGCGAATGCGCAAGAACGAGGCGTGGGAAGGCGTCGTCACCGCCAAATCCCGCAACATGCCGGACGGGTCGAATCTCTACCACTATCTCGAGGTGGCCTTCACCGACGGCAAGACCAAGAAGATCCGCGTCAAAGGGGCGCTCTGGGACTCGCTGCGCGCCGGCGACCGGATCGTCAAGCACCCCGGCTCCGACCCGGCGAAGAAGTAGCGGCACAGGCCCTCACCTGGTGCTATACGTCGTCCCAGGCGGCCGCGCTCATCTTCCAGCCGCCGGGTGTCCGGATGAACTGGGTCGTTTGGCGGCCGGCGCCCTCGAACCATTCGCCGTCGCGGTAACCGGACTTGCCGTATTCGCTGAACCGCTGCGCGATCGAACCGAAGATCTCGGTCCGCTCGGAGACCTCCCATTCGGAGAACTCGGTCAGCGTCCCGTCGGTGAGCATCCTTTCGCGCGGGGCGATGAACGTGTCGAGGTCGTAGATCACGGTCTCGCCCCCGACGTTCTTGATGATCAGACCCTCCGGGATGAACACCTCGCGGACGACGGCGAGGTCCGGCCCCGTGCCGCCGGTGTTGCCGAACGCGCCGAAGAGCGCGCGCATGAGCCCGTCGAGCTCGGCCTTGACGTCGGTGCCCAAGGGGGCCTCCTCATTTCCGTAACGTCTGTTATGTGAATGTACTCTGGCGGCATGCCGCGCCACAAGGGAGATCACGAGGCCCGGCGCCGGGACGTGTCCGCGGCGGTGTGGCGGGTGCTGGCCGCGCAGGGGTTCGGTGGCCTGACGCTGCGGGCGGTGGCCACCGAGATGGGCGCGACGACCGGCCTGCTCACGCACTACTTCCCGAGCAAGAAGGACTTGGTCGCGCACGCGCTGACGCTCTTGGACGAGCGCAGGACGGCGACCCGGAGGGACGACGACGGGCCAGGCGGCCTCGCCGCGCTGCGCGCGATGCTGCTGGACATCCTGCCGTCCACGCCGCAGGCCGCCGCCGACAACCGCATCTGGGTCAGTTCGTGGGACGCCGCGTTGGCGGATCCCGGCCTGGCCGCCGGGCATGCGGACCGCTACGCGCGCTCGCGCGAGCGGATCCGGCACCAGGTGAGAGAAGCGCAACGCCTGGGCGAGCTGCCGTCCGCCGACGCGGACGATCTCGCGGCGGCGATCCTGTCGTTCACACTCGGCCTCGTCGTGCAGGCCCTGTTCAGCTCCCAGGAGTTCCCGCCCGAGCGGCAGATCCGGATACTGGACGGCTACCTCGCCGCGCTCGCCGCCCCGGCCGGAAGCGGTCCCGCCGGACCGGACGGCATCGAGCGCGGAACCGTCGCACCGGAGCGGTGACCTCGACGCGCCTCGTCCCGCATCGTGTCCCTGGCCCTGTCGCCGGGCGGGCGAAGGCCCGGCGCGCGCCCGACCGTCTCCTGGCAATTGGACGACTTCTATGGGGAAACTGAATGCGTGGCGCCTGAGCTGAACTTGATACCAGCCCCGGACCGGGTCGAACGGACGGGAGGGGCCGGTCCTTTCGGCGGGGATGTGCGTACCGACGTCGATCCGTCGCTGGGGCTTGAGGTGTACCGGCTCACCGTGTCGGCCGACGGCGCCGAGATCGTGGGCGGTGATGAGGCGGGCGTCTTCTGGGGCCGCCAGACCTTGCGTCAGATGCTGGGGCCGGAGGCTTTTCGCCGCGCCCCAAGCGCGCGCGGGCCGGTCATGGTGCCGTACGTGACCATCGAGGACCGGCCGCGTTTCGCTTGGCGAGGCTTCATGCTCGACGTCGCGCGGCACTTCCTGCCCAAGGACGATGTGCTGCGCTACGTCGACCTGCTGGCCGCCCACAAGCTCAACGTGCTGCACCTGCATCTCACCGACGACCAGGGGTGGCGCGTCGAGATCCGCCGCCACCCCCGGCTGACCGAGATCGGCGCCTGGCGGCGGCGCACCCGCCTGGGCTGGGGGGAGCCGGCGCTGTGGGACGAGCGCCCGCACGGCGGCTTCTACACCCAGGACGATCTGCGCGAGATCGTCGCGTACGCGGCGGAGCGGCACGTCACCGTCGTGCCCGAGATCGACCTTCCCGGCCATTCCCAGGCCGCCATCGCCGCCTACCCCGAACTGGGCAACGACGACGTCGTCGACACCGCCGCGCTGGAGGTGGGGACCGGCTGGGGCATCAACCGCAACGTGCTGGCCCCCACCGACGCCGTGATCCGCTTCTATGAGGACGTCCTGGAAGAGGTACTGGCGGTCTTTCCCGGCCGGTTCGTCCACATCGGCGGCGACGAATGCCTCAAGGACCAGTGGCGCGAGTCGCCCAGGGCCCAGGCGCGCATCGGGGAACTCGGGCTCCGGAACGAAGAGGAACTCCAATCGTGGATGATCCGCCACTTCGCCTCCTGGCTCGCCGCGCGGGGGCGGCGCCTCATCGGCTGGGACGAGATCCTGGAGGGCGGCCTGGCGGACGGCGCCGCCGTCATGTGCTGGCGGTGGTACTCGGGCGGGATCGCCGCCGCGGAGGCCGGCCACAGCGTGGTGATGTGCCCGCAGCAAGAGGTCTACCTCGACCACGCCCAGGCCCACGGCCCTGAGGAGCCCGTGCCGTTCGGATGGGTCCACACGCTTGAGGACGTCTACCGGTTCGAACCCGTACCGCCCCGGCTGACCGGCACCCCCCACGCGGACAACATCATCGGCGCGCAGGCCAACCTGTGGACCGAGGCCGTCGAGAACCGCGGCCGGGTGGACTACCAGGCGTTCCCCCGCCTCGTCGCGTTCGCCGAAGTGGCCTGGTCGCGGCTACCGGGCCCGGACGATCGCGACTTCGAGGACTTCGAGCGCCGGATGAACCGAGCGCACTACGCCCGCCTCGACGCGCTGGGCGTCGGGTACCGCCCGCCCGGCGGCCCGCACCCCTGGCAGCAGCGTCCCGGCATCCCGGGACGGATGCACAGCAAACCGCGCAAGACCTGGCGGATGGCGAACTGACCCTCAGAGCCCGCCGTGCTGGTGCTGCTCGGGCAGGCGGCTTTCCGGGTGCACCCACAGCAGGACGTTGCCCGGCCGCCCGCCTTCCATCTCCTCCCACTCCCGGCGGAAGAACGCGAGGATCTCCCGGTCCGAGTAGCGCAGGCTGAAATGGGTCAGGACGAACAGGGTCCGCGGATGAGCCTCGATCACCGGCCTGAGCCGGCTCCACACCGTGTGCCCGACCCGGTTCGCGCGATCCGATTCGGCGTCGTCCAGGAACGTGCACTCGGTGATGACGACCGGATAATCGAAGAGCCACGGATTCCGCTCGAACACGTTCACATGCGTGTCGCCGAGGAACGCGAACAGCGGCCGGTCGACCACCCCGTCGACCTCGACGCCGTCCTTGCGCCGCCGGGCCATGATCTGCCCGAATTCCTTGCCCCGCCCCTCTTCCGCGAGGGACCGCCGCAGCTCTTCGAACTCCGGCAGCAGTGCCTTGCGCCGCTCCGAGAACGCATATCCCACACAGGGCACCTTGTGCTCGCACTCCACGACCCGCACGTGGTGCCCGCGCCGCCCGAAGACGAACTCATCGCCCTGCCGCACGCCGTGCAGGCGGTGGCCTCGCGCCAACGCCGGGTCGAATCCCGGCCCATGGTTCAGTTCGGCGGACGCACGCAGGTAGGACTCCACGTAGGGCACCGCCTCAGCGGGCAGGTAGATGTCCACGCCGGACGCCTTGGACGCCAGGAAATCGAGATCCTTGGAGTGATCGTGGTGCGTGTGCGTCAGGAAGACCGTGTCCACCTGCCGCCCTTCGCAAAGCCCCGCGTCGAGGCTGCACCGCAGCTCGGGGATGTGGAAGAAGGTCTTGTCGTTCGCGCGGGAGTAGCCGGTGAGCGTCAGCTCGGCGCCGGGAATCCGCCATGTCTTCCACTGCCGGAAGGGGTGCCCCCGCTCAAGCGGCTCGGGGTGCTCGGGCAGTAGCTCCGGGAACCGCGTCATCGAGGGCGCCTTTCCATGAGCAGTCGTGGACGGCGCTTCCCCGCCGCGGTCGAACGCCGCAAGCGTAATGGCCGATCCGCCCCCGGGCGCACTGATTTAGTCCAACGAAGAAGAGCCCGGCCCGAGGTGCATCTTCCGAGCCGAGCCCTTCACATCCTCGACTAGCCGCAGTGCACCTTCGTAGCGCCGCCCTGGTAGTAGACCGAGCCCCTCTTCAGCGACCCCACGACCGTGATGCAGCGGCCCTTGGCCCAGATCTTCACCGGCCCGGCGTAGGACTTGAAGTTCTGGTTCTTGCCGAAGCCGTCGGTGACGGTCTTCTCCGGCGCGTGGTTCTTCCTGTCGTACCTGGCGAGCAGCACGGTGATGTGCGAAGCGCCCGATCCGCTGGCGCGGACGATGGCGCAGTTCTTCCCGTTGCCGGCGTTGTAGTAGAGGTCGGCGTAGCCGCCGACCTTCTTGCCGTGCTTGATCGGGAAGTGGTTCTTGCCCTTGAGGTAGCGGTATCCCGCGCCGCACGAGCCGGTCGCCGCGTCCGCCGGAGCGGCCACCGCGCCGACCCCGGCGCCGGCGATGCTCGCCGCCAGGACGGTGGTGGTGATCTTCGCCATCAGTCGCATCTCTTGACCCCTCGCCATGGCCGGACCGAAGCCCGGCCCTCTATGTCCAGGACAGACAGTCCCGGGGGCGAAGCAGGGTGCAAGAACGGATCTAAGCCTCCACACGGGCTCTACGTCATCGCCGCCTTGTCAGCCGCTGAGCTTCGCGAGCAGCGAGCGCAGGTGAGGTGCCGCGGCGTTCTCCTGGCCGCGCTTCACCCACGCCGCGATGTGCTCGCTGACCAGCTCGGCGAGGCTCGCGCGCTCGTCGTCGCTGAGCTCGACCGTGGTCGTGGTGCTGGTCCGGCGGTCGTAAGCGGCGAAAAGGATGTCCCCGACCGCCTGCTCGGCCGCAGAGGGCTTGCGGTTGCGCTGAGCATGCCACGCGACGCTGTTATTGACGACGCCCCAGCCGTACAGGGCCTCGTAGTTGGTGAGCTCGAGCCTCATGGGGGCCGTTACCTCTCACTACAAAGGTGTAGCCATACCCTATGCACGCACTCTATGCAGGTGCGGCCACCCCGACCGGCCGGACGACCCGCCCTCCGGGAGCCGCTCTCGAAAGACAAAACGCCCGCCGGAAGAATCCGCGGGCGTTTCACCTCGACGACGACCATTGATCCCGACACTGCACCGGATCAGCGGAATCCGCCGAGGTCAGCCCTCTCCGGCTTCCTGGGCGGGATTCCGGTCGAGGCGTTCTTGTAGTTGGGCGTTGATGCGCTGGGCTTCGGCGAGCTGGTCTTCCAGGATGATGATGCGGCAGGCCGCTTCCAGGGCGATGCCCTGATCGACCAGGTCGCGGGCGCGGTGCGCCAGGCGCAACTGGTAGCGGGAGTAGCGGCGGTGGCCCCCGGCCGAACGTTGCGGGACGAACAGCTTCGCGGCGTCCAGGCCGCGCAGGAACCCGGGAGTGACGCCGAGGATCTCGGCGGCCCGGCCCATGCTGTAGGCCGGGTAGTCCTCATCGTCCAGCTTGTCTTCGAGTTCGCTGTCGGTCTCGGGGCCGGGGGTGCTCGGCACCGGACCGGGCTCGGCGGGGTGCGGATCACGGTGTGCTGGCCGGGTACCGGGCTGAACCGGCTGGGGTGCTCTCATAAAACCTTCCGTACTGTTCGTCGGGTGCACATGCGTCAGTGCCGGATCCGCCCGGGGAGAACGACGATGCCCCGGCGCCTGATAGCGGCGCCGGGGCCATGAGGTACAACACCATCTATCCGGCACTGCGGCCGGGTGTCTTCCGCGCTGACCTGTTCTGGCAGCGGCGCTGGGATCGCGGATGCGTGACCGTCAGCCACCGTCCGATGCGTGGGGCTGCGGTACCCGTGCGGCGTGACTGAGACTGCCTGCGACGGGCGATCCCGATGGTGCCGAGATCCTCCTTCCAGGTTCTCTCTACCGGTGTTTCCTGCGTCACCTGTGCTGTTGCCACTTGCCTTCGTGCTGCCGGCGGCCCGTTGGCCGCCGTCCGCGAGGCCGGCTGCCGGAGTCCCTTCCACTGCGTTGACCCCGGCACGCCCGGCCCGCGTCATCCATCTGTACGGGCAGTTCGTCCTCTGCCACGTCTCCTGGACTTGTTCCTCTTCGATGACAGGAACAGTACCCCACCTTGTCGAGGATATCTACCTCGATCACCACAGATTTTCGGAGATCCACTGGTGCGGTCGTCAGCGAAGGGTCGACGTACGCGCTGTTCAGCGCCAATGAAAAAAGCCCGACCCGAGATCCTTCTCTCAGGCCGAGCTCTTCGCATCCCCTACGGGGAAGTCCTGTGTCCGAGGGGGGACTTGAACCCCCATGCCCCGTGAAGGGCACTAGCACCTCAAGCTAGCGCGTCTGCCTATTCCGCCACCCGGACCGGTCGCAGGCCGCAGCGTGCTGCGGCGGGCTTCACCATACCAAAGGAGCCGAGTCGCGGCGAAGTCGATCGAGCGGGCACGATGGTGGGGTACGAGACGGCTAGCGCGAAGGTGATCACTGTGGCCCACCAGCCGACCGCTGAGGACGAGGTCGTCGGGCTCTGCCAGGAGCTGATCCGGATCGACACGAGCAATCCGGGAGATCATTCGGGACCCGGCGAGCGGGTCGCGGCGGAGTACGTCGCGGAGAAGCTCGCGGAGGTGGGGCTGGAGGCGCGGATCCTCGAGTCGCACCCGGGCAGGGCGAGCGTGGTCGCCCGGATCGAGGGGGAGGATCCGGGGCGCGACGCCCTCCTGCTGCACGGGCACCTCGACGTGGTGCCGGCGCGGAGGGAGGACTGGACGCGGGACCCGTTCGGCGGGGAGATCGCGGACGGGTGCGTCTGGGGCCGCGGGGCCGTGGACATGAAGGACATGGACGCGATGATCCTCGCGGTCGCGCGGCAGCGGCTCCGGGAGGGGCGCAGGCCGCCGCGGGACGTGGTGCTCGCCTTCCTGGCGGACGAGGAGGCCGGCGGGAAGTGGGGCGCGCAGTGGCTCGTCGACAAGCATCCGGAGCTGTTCGAGGGGTGCACCGAGGCCGTCGGTGAGGTCGGCGGGTTCAGCCTGACCGTGCCGGGCGACAAGCGGATGTACCTGATCGAGACGGCGGAGAAGGGCATCGCGTGGATGAACCTGACCGCCAAGGGGACGGCCGGGCACGGGTCGATGGTGCATCCGGACAACGCCGTGACGGCGCTGGCGGCGGCCGTGGCGCGGCTCGGCGAGCACGAGTTCCCGGTGCGGCTCACGAAGACGGTGCGGGCGTTCCTGGAGCGGGCGTGCCTGGCGTACGGGGTCGAGTTCGATCCGGAGCACCCGGAGGAGGCCCTGGAGAAGATCGGTCCGCTGGCGCGGATGATCGGGGCGACGCTGCGGCACACGCTGAACCCGACCCGGCTGGACGCGGGGTACAAGACGAATGTGATTCCGCAGAGCGCGACGGCTCAGGTGGACGGGCGTTTCCTGCCGGGGTTCGAGGACGATTTCTTCGCGACGGTGGACGAACTTCTCGGGCCGGGCGTCGAGCGCGAATTCGTGCATCACGACCACGCGGTGGAGACCGAGTACGAGGGGGCGCTGGTCGCGGCGATGGAGGCGGCGCTGACCTCGGAGGACCCGGGCGCCCTGCCGGTGCCGTACTGCCTGAGCGGCGGGACGGACGCCAAGTCGTTCGCGCGGCTGGGGATGCGGTGTTTCGGGTTCGCGCCGCTGAAATTGCCCCCAGAGTTGGACTTTTCCGGAATGTTCCATGGCATCGACGAGCGCGTTCCCGTGGACGGTCTGCGCTTCGGAGCGCGCGTTCTCGACCAATTCCTCGACCGGTCTTGAAATTCCCGTTGCCAATGCGATGTGTGGTGCTATCGTCACCGTTCGTAGGGACCCGCCCATCCCGTGAGGGATGGGCGGCGGTCGCAACGGAGGTCTCACGGTGGCGGGTGTCGCGGCGCGGACAGGGGCGGTCCCCGTCCTGCTGCGCCGTGCCGTCACAGGGCGGATCGTCCGGCGGCTGCTCGTCCTCGCCGGCCTGCTGATCGCGGGCTGGCTCCTCGGCGGCATGGCGCAGCACGCCACCGCCCGCGCCGCCGAGCTTCCGGCGCCACCCGTCCGGCCGGTGCCGTCCGTCCCGGCCGCACCGGCCGGTGAGGCGGTCCCGGCCACGTCGGCCACCGCCGTCGCGGACGGCGCTCCGGCGCTGGGCGGCGTGCTGAAGGCCCCCCGGACACCGCTCCCGTCGGTGGCCGGGGCCGTGAAGCACCGGACGCCCGTGCAGGCACTGGCGCCGGTCGACCCCCTGAAGCCGGCGCCCGAACGGTCGGCGCGAGCGGCGAAGGCCGCGGCGCCGGCGGAACGGGCCGCCGGTCCGCGGAAGGCGCACGGCGCACCCCGCCGCACGGCGAGGAGCGCGGTGGCGGTGCACCGGTCGCCGGGCCGGTCACAGGCGGTCTCCGGGACGCGCCAGGCGTCCCATTCCCGGCATCACCGTGCCATCGAGCGGCATCCCGCGCCTTTCCAGGCGCCGGGCCAGTCCGGCACGCATTCGGCGACCTGCGGCAGTGTTCCTATCGGTGCCGCCGCCGGCCTGCCGACGTTTCTCCCCTGGGCTCCGGTTCCGCCGCGAGCCTGCGTTCCGCGCCTTTTCGGCGCGGTTCCCCCGGCCGTCCGCACCGCTGCGGACGAGCCCTCTTTCGCGCCTGACTAATCCCTGATCAGAACGCTCCCGGCGTGGGCCCGTGCGGCTCGGGCCCGGTCGGAGCGTGCCGTCAGGCGTGTCCTTTCCCCGAGACCGAACCGCTGTCTCGGCATTCCCTTCCTCATCCCCCGAACGGAGCATCATGCGAACGTGGGCAAAAAGCACCGCGCGCACGGCGGCGCTCACCGCGAGTTTCGTCGCCCTCGGTGTCAGCGTCGTTCCCGCCAACGCCTTCGCCGACGCCACCAACGGCGACGGCAGCGTCCTCGGCGGCAACCAGGTCGACCTGCCGATCTCGGCGCCGGTCGAGGTCAGCGGGAACGGCGCCGGGATCGTCGGCAGCGGCCACGGCGCCTCCAATGGCGGCGCGTCCGTGCTGAACGGCGGCGGCGGAGGCGGCCAGCACACCTCCGGCAAGGGCGGCGTCGGCGGCGGCAACCAGGTGAACGCGCCGGTCTCGCTGCCCGTGAACGCCTGCGGCAACGCGGTCGCGCTGATCGGCAAGGCGGACGCGGGCTGCAAGGGCGGCTCGTCGGTGGTCAACGGCGGCGGGTCCGGCGGGCAGAAGACGTCCGGTAAGCACAGCGTCCTCGGCGGGAACCAGGTGAACGCGCCGGTCTCCGCGCCCGTGGACGTCTGCGGCAACGCCGTGGCGATCATCGGCAAGGCGGAGGCGGGCTGCAAGGGCGGCGCGACCGTGCACAACGGCGGCGGCGGCTCGGGCCACGGCCGCGGCGGGCAGACGACCGACGGCGCGCTCGGCGTCATCGCGGGCAACCAGGTCAACGCGCCGATCAGCGCGCCGGTGAACGTCTGCGGGAACGCGGTCGCGATCGTCGGCCAGGCCGTGGCCGGCTGCGAGGGCGGCGCGATCGTCAAGAACGGCGGGCACACCGGGGCGGGCCAGCAGACGTCCGGGCTGCACGGTGTGATCGGGGGGAACCAGGCGAACGCCCCGGTCAGCGCGCCGCTGGACGTGTGCGGCAACGCGATCGGCGGCGCCCTCGCCGAATGCGAGGGCGGCGCGTCGGTGCGCAACGGCGGGCACGGGTCCGGCGGGCAGAGGACGGACGGGGTGTCGAGCGTCCTCGGCGGCAACCAGGCGAACGCGCCGATCAGCGTCCCCGCGACCGTCTGCGGCAACGCCGCGGCGCTGGTCGGCCGGGCGGGCGCGTACTGCGAGGGCGGCGCGCACGCGCGCAGCAGCTCCGGCGGCGGCCAGCACACCTCCGGCACCGGCAGCGTCGGCGGCGGCAACCAGGGCAACGCGCCGATCACCGCGCCCGTCGACGTGTGCGGCAACGCCGCCGCGGTCGTCGGCGAGGCCGCCGCGCACTGCAACGGGCAGACGCTGGTCCAGGGCCCGCAGGGGTCCGGCGGTGGGACGTCCGGGAACGGCAGCGTCGGCGGCGGGAACCAGGCCCACGCTCCGGCGAAGGCCCCCGTGGACGCGTGCGGGAACGCCGGCGCCGTGGTCGGCCGAGCCCTCGCGCTCTGCCAGGACGGCCCCGGCTTCGGCGGGTACCACCCCTATGCCCGGTCCGCGGGCCAGAACCCGGCCCCGCTGCCGGTGAACCCGCACCTGCCCGTCCTGCCGAAGCCGCCCGCCACCGCGAACCACCGCGACGGCGGACCGGTCGGCCTGCCCGCGACCGGCTCGCCCGCGGCCGGGCTGCCGGTGACCGGCCTGCCGGACGCCGGCCAGGCCCTGTCCGGGGTCGTCGGGCAGGTGAACGGCGTGCCCGCGACCAAGAGCGTCCCGGTGTCGGACGTCCTGTCCGCGACGAACCTGCTGCCGGACGCCGGTGCGCAGCGGACCGCCGCCGCGCAGCGGACCGGTGCCCCGTCCCTGGGCCCGGTCGCCGCCTCGCAGCTGCCCGGCGTGCGGAGCCTGCCCGTCCAGGGCTCGCTGCCGACGGTGAACGCCCTGCTCGGCGGCGCCATGGCGCCGAAGATCACGCCCAAGGTCAACGGACTCGCCGCCGGCAGGCGGACCGCCGGCACCGGCGGCAACGGCATGACGATCGCGACGCTGCCGCTGAACCCGGGCGCGCTGACCGGGAACGCCGGGAAGGCGCTGCCCGCGGCCCCGGTCGTCCCGGTGGCCCCGAACGCCCGCACGTCCCGCTCCGGCGACCCGCTGCCGCACACCGGCCTGCCGGGGACGAACGCCGTCAAGCTGCCCAAGACCGGCGCCGTCAAGCTGCCCGTGGCGGGGAAGGCCGCGCTGCCCGCCGGGGCCGTCCAGGCGCCCGGGACCGTGAAGGACCTCGGCCCGGTCCGGACCGTCGCCGAGCGCACGCCGATCGCGCCCGCCGCCGAGGACGGATCGCTGTGGGTGCTCGGCATGGCGGCGATCGCCGCGGCGTTCGCCGGCGCGGTCGCGCTGACCCGCCGCCGGCGCCCCGCGCGCGGCTGACCGATCCGAATCCGCGGCCGGCCGGTTCCCGCC
>NZ_JBEYYT010000277.1:0-12849 GCF_040645715.1 Spirillospora sp. NPDC046719
GCCGAGGCCGCCGCCGGCGCCCGCTCCGCCGCCGAGCCCGCCCGGGTCGGCGCCGAGGCCGCCGCCACCGCCGCCGGGAAGCCCGCCGCCACCGCCGCCACCGGGGAAACTGGAAAGGTCGCTGCCGAGGCCGCCGCTGCCGCCGAGGCTTCCCCCACCGCCGTGGCTGCCGCCGAGGCCGCCGGGGTCGCTGCCGAAGCCGCCGGAACCGCCGCTGCCGGTCCCGCCGGGAAGGTGCGGTCCTCCGTCGCCGGACGGTGCGAACGGGCTGGAACTACCGGCGCCGTGCTTGCCGAGGCCGCCGGGGTCGCTGCCGAAGCCGCCGCCGGCGCCACCGCCACCGCCTCCGTGCAGGCCGCCAGGGCCGGCGCCGGGATTACCGGGACCACCGGGACCACCCGGGTACGTCGGCTTGTCGGTAAGACCACCGCGCTTGTCCTGCGGAAGGTCCTGGGTGATCTGCGTCGGGTGGGCGTTGAAGGCCTCGCCGGTGCGGTTCAGGAACCGCTGCATCAGTTCCCGGCCGTGCTTGTCGTCGCCGCTGGTGTGGATGAAACCGTCACTGGCGTCGTGACCGGCCTGCTTGTACCAGTCGAGGATCTGCGTGCCGTACCAGGTGTAGGTGGACGCGTTCGTGTGGCTGCTGTTCGACAGATTGATCGAGGTCGCGTGGACCTGCTGCAGCTGGGCGACCGCCTTCTTGGCCTCGTCGCCCTTCCAGTGCTTGACGAGCGTCTGAGCGAACCCGCGGAGCGCGGTGCTCATTTCCGCAAGTGCGTCCGCCGCGTCGGAGTAGGCGGTGCCGGCCTCTTTCACCGGCTCCGAGTTGATGCTCGACAGCTTCTTCTTGACGTCGTCGAAGCTCATCCCGTCGGCTGTCGGCTTGGACCACGACTGGGAGCCGCGGATGACGTAGTACTCCTGGCCCATCGGCTGTACCTCCCTCCGTTCGGCGGGTTACTTGAAGTTGGCGTTGCCACCGGGGTGGATGCCGTTGACCTGCTGCTGGGACTTGCCGTGAGCGGCCTCGTAGCCGTCCGCGGTCGCCGTCAGCTTCTCGATCACGCCGTTGTAGGCGTCGGTGATGTTCTTGATGTACGTGCCGAACCCGTCGCGCGACTGGTTCGCCAGGTCGACGAAGCTCTCGCTGCCCGGTACGCCGCCGAGGTTGCCGGTGGTGATGGCGATCTTCTGGACCTTCGCGAGCCGCTGCTGCCAGCCGGTGAACTCGCTGTGCATCTTGCTGGCCAGATTCCGCAGTTCCTTGGGGTCGACCTCGTAGCCGTCGTCCGCCTCGATGCCCCACTTCTCGTCGTCGGGCTGGGACTTGCGCGGGACGGAGTTGGAGGGGTCCGTCGGGCTCTTGGCCGGAATACCGTACTGGTAGTAGAGCTGCCGCTGCTCGTACTCGGGAAGGTCGTTCCACTCCTGCTGGGTCAGCCCGTGCTGGGTGTGGACCTGGGTGTACTCGCCGGCACCGGTCGTGTAGGTGTAGTCGACCTTCGCGAGCGCTTCAGGCGGCAGGTTGTACTTGCTCATAGCTCATCCTCCTGGCGAATGGCCTCCGGACCCCCCGGGCGCGCCTACGCCGTGCGGCCCGGCGGGGGCGGCACGACGTAGGCGGTCCAGCGGTCGTTCAGCCCCAGATGCCCTGGTTGCGGCGCTCGGCGGCGCTGTAGTTGCTGTGCGCCTCGCCGATGACGACACCGAGCTGGTTGAGGACCTGGCCCATGTGGGCGGCGGCGGCGTCCCACGTGCGCTTGGCCTCCCAGTAGGCGCCCTGGGCGTCGCCCTCCCACTGGGAGAGGTGCTGCTCGAGCTGCGCCTCCAGGTCGTGGAGTTCGTCGGTCAGGGCGCGGTAGGCCAGCGAGAAGTCGGCCTGCGCCTGCTGCATGGTGCCGAAGTTCGCCTTGGTGTAACTGTCGCTCACGTCTCGAGTCCTTCGCGTTCAGAGGGCCGGCGGGTGGGGGGACGATCAGGTGCCGCCGTTGAGCAGCTGGTTGATCTTGTTGACCGCCTCGGTCTGCTCCTGCTCGGTCGACTCGTAGGTGATCTTCGTGTGCGTCAGCTTCTGGTGCATGCCGTCGAGGGCGGTGCGCACCTTGTTCATCTCGGTCTGGAACTCGTTGAAGACCCGGTCGAAGGACACCGCGGCGTTGCCGGCCCAGCCGGACATCAGCGAGGACTTGTGGCTCTCGAGCTGGCTCTGCAGGCCCTTGACGATGTTCGCGGAGTCCTCGATCCGCGTCGCCGCCTGCTGCATTGCGTTTCTGTCGACTGCGGACTGTCCACCCACAGTGTCACCTCCGTTTGCGAGTCTGTGGCGCCGCGCCGCGGGAGCCGCAGAGAGCCGGCGCGCGGCCTGCCCGGGGAGCACTCCTGAGGCACGAAATGTCAGCGATCATAGGTCGTATGTCCCGCCTATGTCGACGCGAATGTTGATCTAGCGGTTCATCCCGGGATGAGAATGTTAGTGTGATCCGTATCACACCTATTTTCGGACAGTCGCTTCGTCAGCCCTGGGCGGTCGGAATGGGCTTTCGGGCCTGTGTCGGGTCCAGCGCGGGGCCCTGCGGGATGAGGTGCACCACGCTGGACGGCACCGGAGCGGCCTTCTTCGCGTCGTAGCCGAGCTTCTTCGCGACGTCCGCCGACGGCAGCGCGAACCGGATGCCCTGGTCGTTGACGAGCGACAGCGAACCCGAGCCCTCGGTGGCGGCGGACGAGTCGCCGGTGCCCGGCACGAGGCTCATCAGCGCGGCGCCGCCCGGCGGCAGGACCATCTGGTCCACGGTGCTGGACCCGCCGGCGGACCCGGACCCGAGCACCCCCGCGGACGGCGCGGGCAGCGACCCGCCGACCGTCAGGTGCGACGTCGGCGACCCGACCGGGAACACCGAGCACAGCGGGGTGGACGGGTCCCACCTGACGAACCTCGGCAGCGTCGGCGGCAGGTTCTGGTCCAGCAGCCGGGTCCTCGACGCGATCTGCTGCGCGGACGACACGTCGGTGTCGACCGGCCGGACGCTGGCGCCCGGGTACGCCTGGCTCTCGTTAGGGTCGAGCAGCAGCAACTGCGCCTGCGTCGCGTTGATGAGCGACAGCCCGTCCTGGAGCATCACGTACCAGAGCGTCTGCCCGCCCGCGCCGGTCTGCGCCCGGAACACCTGGCCGACCCGCGCCTGCCCGCCGCCCGGCCCGGCCACCGCCTTGCCGCGCCCGGGGACGTTCGGGGCGCCGAAGCCGCCGGCGGACGGGATCGCGTTCAGCCACTTCGGCGGGACCTCGGCGGCCTCGGGGCCGTTCGTCAGCACCGGCACCTGGTTCTGCGGCAGCGACAGCTGCATCCGGTGGTCCTTCCAGATGACCCACGGGACGCCGCCGGCCTGCACGACCACCGCCTCGCCGTCGGAGAGCCCGCGGCCGCCGACGTCCCGCCCGGCGGCGAGCGCGGTGAGCTGCTGCGGCACACCGTTCGCGGCCTGCGTCTCGCGGACGCACACCGACCAGGGGCCGCGGATGAGCTGCCCGCTGTCGGGCAGCGAGTCCGGCGCGCCCTGGATGCCGATCATCGCGCCGCGCTCGAACCCGTCGAGCGACTTGCGGGACACGGTGCGGCGGGAGACGTTGTCGGAGTTCAGCGCCAGCATCGCCGAGGCGTAGTTGGCGACCGGGAACATCTTCTTGGTGTTGGCGTCGTAGATGTACTTGGTGCCGGTCTCCTTCTCGATGATCAGGACGCCCGGCTGGTCCAGCCCCTTCGCGCCGCCCGGCGACAGCACGCCCCAGATCCCGAACACGGCGACGACGAGCAGCCCGACCATCACGCCGCCGAACGCGGCCGCCGACAGCCGCCGCATCGGCGACTCGGCGACGTCGGGCTCGCCCTGCAGCAGCGCCAGCCCGACGCGCTGCGTCATCAGCCGGTGCGCCTGGTAGAGATCCCGCCGGCTCTGCATCAGCGCCTCACCCGGCCAGCCCGCGGACGCGGGAGTAGACGTCCAGCACCGCGAGCGCCAGCGGGATCAGCGAGATCATCACCAGGACGTCGAGGATGTCGCCCCAGCGTCCCCAGAACGGGGTCGGCTTGTGCGTCGGCAGCCACATCGTCACCCCGACCACGATGCCGACGAGCACCAGCAGCGGGACGAGCGCGGCGGCGAGCGCGACGACCTGGCTGCCGTGCAGCGCGATCCCGATCACGGTCAGCACCAGGCCGAACAGCCCGACGACCAGCATCCAGGCGCGCTGCGACACGCCGCGGAAGACGCGGGCGCGCAGCAGCAGCGACACCGACATCACCGCGCTCGTCGCGGGGGCGGCCCACCCGTCCGAGCCGAACAGGAAGAGCATCGCGCCCGCCGCGACGAGCGCGATGGACGCGATGAGGCCGGTGGAGAAGCGGTCCGCGGCGGCCGTCCGGGCGAGCACCATCCGGCCGTCGACGGTCTCGGTGTCGCTGCGCAGCTCCTCCGCGCTGGCCGGGACGGGCGGCAGCGGCACCCGCGCCAGCTTGAACGACAGCGACGGGACCGCCGCGATGAACATCATCACCACGACCGCTGCGACGGCCGCGATCCCCGCGGCCGGCAGGTCGTCGAACGCGAACCCGACGCCGGCCCCGACCGCGCCGACGAAGCCGGCGAACGCGACACCGAGGAAGACCGGCAGCCCGTCCGCGACCCCGAACGCGGCGATGATCGCGGCGAGCGCGGCCACCCCGAACCCGGCGAGCAGGTGCGGCGCGCCGAGGTCGGACAGCTCCAGGCCCTTGCGGGCGGGGGCGAGCGCGCCGGCGAGGAAGGCGTAGGGCAGCGCCGCGTACCCGAGGACGACGCCCGCGCCGGAATCGGCGAGCGCCCGCGACAACGCGACCGCGACGACGAGGGTCAGCAGCGCGATCAGGCCGGCGGCGACCGCCGGGACGATCCACGGCGGGCCGGACAGCGCGATGACGACGGCGCCGACGGCCAGCGCCGCCCCGGCCGCGCCGAGCCCGAACGAGCGCGTCGTGGTGGGCCGCCAGCGGTCCGAGCGCTCCCGGATCCCGGTGGCGATGACGTCGGCGACGTCGTCGAACGACATCTCCGGGAGCTGCGCCATCCGCGGCCGGAAGTAGAGGATCTCGCCGTCCCGCACGCCGAGCGCGCTCGTCGTCTGCGCCGGGTCGAAGGGGCTGCCGTCCAGCCGCTGCAGCACCCACCCGGAATGAGCGAGACCGGCATCGGCCATATTCTCCCCGGCGGCCCGCAGGAGGGTGGGCAGCATGTGGGCGAGCGGCACGTCGGCGGGCAGGGACACGTCGACGCGCCGCCGGGGCGCGACGATGGTCACCCTGCACAGTTCGGTTGTGGCGGGGGAATTCACGGGAGCTCCCGTCCTCCAGGTCAGATCGCGGGCCGGATCCGATCGACGCGCAGCTTAGGATGTGGCGTCCGATTAGGCTAAATCAACACCGAATCAACAAAGAACTCCACCAACCCGCGGGTCGGCCGTGCTCCCCGCCGCCGTCCGGCCGCCCCCGGGACGCGTTGGCCCGCGGAGGGAACCCCCAGGTGAGCACGATCCTCGTCAAGCGCAAGGAGCGCCGTAAACCGCCCCCTGCCCCGAAGGGCGAGCTGCTCCTCGAATCCCCGCCGGAGATCCCGGAGATGCAGAGCGGCGGCATGCAGGCGGTGCTCACCTACCTGCCGATGGCCGTCATGCCGGTGATGATGGGCCTGATGTTCCTCGGCGGCGGCACCAAGTCGCCGATGATGATGATCAGCAGCGGCGGCATGGCGCTGGCCATGGGCGGCATGATGATCGGCCAGCTGGGCCGCGGCTCCGGCGAGCGCAAGTTCAAGCTGAACGGCGCCCGCCGCGACTACTTCCGCTACCTGAGCCAGGTGCGGCGCCGGGTGCGGCGCGCCGCCGAGCAGCAGCGCGAGTCGCTGGAGTGGAACAGCCCCGACCCCGACTCGCTGTGGTCGCTGGTGATGAGCGCCCGCATCTGGGAGCGCCGCCCCTCCGACGCCGACTTCGGCAACGTGCGCATCGGCGCCGGCCCGCAGAAGCTCGCCGTGCAGCTGATCCCGCCGGAGACCAAGCCCATCGAGGACCTGGAGCCGATGACGGCGGGCGCGCTGCGCCGCTTCGTCCGCGCGCACTCCACCGTCCCGAACCTGCCGGTCGCGGTGTCGCTGCCGTCGTTCGCGCGGATCCTGCCGATGGGCGACCTCGACGCGGTCCGCGGCATGGTCCGCGCGATGATCGCGCAGCTGACGGCGTTCCACTCGCCCGACGACATGCGGGTCAGCGTGTGCGCGTCCGCCGAGGCGATGCCGCACTGGGACTGGGTGAAGTGGCTGCCGCACGCGATGCACCCGACGCTGACGGACGCGGCGGGGCCCGTCCGGCTGATGGCGACCAGCCTGTCGGAGCTGGAGCGGATGTACGGCACCGAGGTGAAGGACCGCGCCCGGTTCACCCCCGGCCTGTCGCAGAACGACCTGCCGTACCACGTCGTCATCGTCGACGGCGGCGCCGTCACCCCCGACTCGCAGATCGGCTCGGACGGCATCGAGGGCGTCTGCGTCATCGACCTGACCGGGAACGTCGCGCCGACCGCCGACAACACCATGCTCCGGCTGCGGGTCGCCGCCGACAAGATGGCGATGCTGCGCCGCGACCGCACCGGCAAGGACGTCGCCAGCTCCCTCGGCAAGCCCGACCAGTACAGCTACGTCCAGGCGGACGGCCTCGCGCGGCAGCTCGCGCCGCTGCGGGCCAGCGCCGCCGCCGGCGCCGAGCTGGACGCGCTGTCCGCCGCGACGACGCTGACGACCCTGCTGGGCGTCCCCGACCCGACCCGCATCGACCCGCGGCAGGCGTGGCAGCCCCGCGCCCCGCGCAACCGGCTCCGCGTCCCGATCGGCCTGGACGCCGACGGCCGCCCCATCGAACTCGACATCAAGGAGGCCGCGCAGGGCGGGTACGGCCCGCACGGCCTGTGCATCGGCGCGACCGGCTCCGGCAAGTCGGAGCTGCTTCGCACCCTCGTCCTCGGCCTGGCGATGACGCACTCCTCGGAGGTGCTGAACTTCGTCCTCGTCGACTTCAAGGGCGGCGCGACGTTCCTCGGGATGGACGGCCTCCAGCACGTCTCCGCCATCATCACCAACCTGGAGGACGAACTCCCCCTCGTCGACCGCATGTACGACGCGCTGCACGGCGAGATGGTGCGGCGCCAGGAATGGCTGCGGCAGGCCGGCAACTACGCCTCGCTGCGCGACTACGAGAAGGCCCGCGAGCAGGGCGCCGCGCTCAAGCCGATGCCGACGCTGTTCGTGGTGCTCGACGAGTTCTCCGAGCTGCTGTCCGCCAAGCCCGACTTCGCCGAGCTGTTCGTCATGATCGGACGGCTCGGCCGGTCCCTCGGCGTCCACCTGCTGCTCGCGTCGCAGCGCCTGGAGGAGGGCAAGCTCCGCGGCCTCGACACCCACCTGTCGTACCGGATCGGCCTGCGGACGTTCTCCGCGATGGAGTCGCGGGTCGTCCTCGGCTCCCCCGACGCCTACGAGCTGCCGCAGGCGCCCGGCAACGGCTACCTGAAGATCGGCACCGAGTCGCTGACCCGGTTCCGCGCCGCGTACGTGTCCGGCGCGTACCGTCCCGAGGACGAGGCGGCGCAGCCCGGCCGGCAGGGGCCGCGGCAGCTCGCCCAGATCGTCCCGTTCACCCCCGCCTACGTGCAGCCGCGGATGCAGGAACAGCCGCAGCAGCACCAGGACGGCAAGGAGGACGACGGCCCGCAGATCAGCCTGTTCGACCTCGTCGTCAAGCAGCTCGCCGGGCACGGCCCGCCCCCGCACCAGATCTGGCTGCCGCCGCTGGAGGACCCGTCCACCCTGGACCAGGTCCTGCCGAACCTGCAGCACACCCCCGAGTTCGGCTTCACCACCGCCGGCTGGGACGGCCGCGGGCAGCTGCACGCGTTCGCCGGCATCGTCGACAAGCCGTTCGACCAGCGCCGCGACCCGATGTGGCTGGACCTGTCCGGCGCCGCCGGGCACGTCGGCGTCGCGGGCGCCCCGCAGGCCGGCAAGTCGACGCTGCTGCGGACCCTCATCACCTCCCTCGCGCTGATGCACACGCCGCAGGAGGTGCAGTTCTACTGCCTGGACTTCGGCGGCGGCTCCCTCGCCCCGCTCGCCGACCTCCCGCACGTCGGCGGCGTCGCCAGCCGCCTCGACCCCGACCGCGTCCGCCGCACCGTCGCCGAGGTCTCCGGCCTGCTGGAGTCCCGCGAGCGGTTCTTCACCGAGCGCGGCATCGACTCCATCGCCACCTACCGGCGGCTGCGCGCCGCCGGCCAGATCCCCGGCGACGGCTTCGGCGACGTGTTCCTCGTCGTCGACAACTGGCTGACCGTCCGGCAGGAGTTCGAGGCGGTCGAGACCACCATCACCGACCTCGCCGCCCGCGGCCTCGGCTACGGCATCCACGTCGTCGCCGCCACCAACAAGTGGTCGGAGTTCCGCCTCACCATCCGCGACCTGTTCGGGACGAAGCTGGAGCTCAAGCTCGGCGACCCGTACGAGTCGGAGATGGACCGCAAGCTCGCCGCGAACGTCCCCGAGAACCGGCCCGGCCGCGGCCTCACCCGCGAGGGCCTGCACTTCCTCGCCGCCCTGCCCCGCGCCGACGGCCGCCCCGCCTCCGAGGACCTCGCCGACGGCGTCAAGCAGCTCGTGCAGACCGTCCAGGCCGGCTGGCAGGGCCGCCCGCCCGCGCCGCAGGTCCGGATGCTGCCGGACGTGCTGCCGCTCGCGTCGCTGCCGCAGGTGTCCGAGACCGGCAAGCGCATCCCGATCGGCATCGACGAGGACACGCTGTCGCCCGTCCTGCTGGACTTCGAGAACGACCCCCACTTCGTCGTCATCGGCGACAACGAGTGCGGCAAGTCGAACCTGCTGCGCGTCGTCGTCGACGCCGTCAAGGCGCGGTACACCCCCGACGAGGCCCGCGTCATCATGCTCGACTACCGGCGCGCCCTGCTGGACTCCGCCGAGAGCGACCAGGTCATCGGGTACGCGGCGTCCTCGACGGCGGCCGCCGGGCTGATGAAGGACGTCAACGGCGCCCTCGTCAACCGGCTCCCCCCGTCCGACCTGACGCCCGAGCAGCTGCGGAACCGGTCCTGGTGGAGCGGGTCGGAGCTGTTCCTCATCGTGGACGACTACGACCTCGTCGCCACCCCGTCCGGCAACCCGCTCGCGCAGGTCGCCGAGCTGCTGCCGCAGGCCCGCGACATCGGCATGCACCTGATCCTCGCCCGCACCATGGGCGGCGCGGGCCGCGCCATGTTCGACCCGGTCATGCAGCGGCTGAAGGACATGGCCACGCCGGCGCTGATCATGTCCGGCAACAAGGACGAGGGCAACCTGTTCGACGTCCGCCCCGGGCCGCTGCCCGTCGGCCGCGGCACCCACTCCGACCGCCGCGCCGGCAAGCGCCTCATCCAGACCGCCTTCCACGGCGAAGCGCCGTAACGGGCACGTCCGGAGAGCCCCGAGCCGCACGCGCTCGGGGCTCTCCGCGTTTCCGGCGCGTTTGACTTCATGTTCGCTTGAAGTCGCAGCATGGCCGCATGCCCGCCGACCCCATCGCCGACCTCATCGCCGCGCTCGACGCCGCCGACGCCACCCCCGCCGCGACCCGGCTCCGCGCCCGCACCTACCACCTGCTCCGCACCGCGCCCGGCGCGTTCGTCGCCGACATCGGCTGCGGCACCGGACGCGCCGTCGCGGAGCTCACCGCCCGCGGCGTCCGCGCCACCGGAGTCGACCTCGACGAGGAGATGATCACCGCGGCGCGCACCCGCCACCCCGACGCCGACCTCCGCGTCGCCGACGCCCGCTCCCTGCCGTTCCGCGACGCCGAACTCACCGGCTACCGGGCCGACAAGGTCCTCCACGACCTGCCCGTCCCCGCCCACCTGCTCACCGAGGCCCGCCGCGTCCTCGCCCCCGGCGGACGCATCGTGCTCTGCGGCCAGGACTGGGACACCCTCGTCGTCGACTCCGCGTTCCCCGACGTCACCCGCACCCTCGTGCACGCCCGCGCCGACCAGGTCCCGTCTCCCCGCGCCGCGCGGCAGTACCGGGGCCTCCTGCTGGACGCCGGATTCCGGGACGTCGCCGTCGAGGTCCACACCGCCGTGTTCACCGACGGCGCGGTCCTCCCGCTGCTCGCGCGCCTAGCCGAACCCCGCCTCGCCGACGACTGGCTCGCCGACCAGCGCGAACGCGCCCGCACGAACCGTCTCTTCGTCGCCTTCCCCTTCTTCGTGGCGTCCGCCACCAACCCTTGAGGCGGCTGCTCAGGCCAGCTCGGGGGTGTTGGAGAGCGGTCGCCAGCTTCTTCGGACCGGCTCGTCATCGATGGGCTTGCCCGGCAATGCGTGGCCCCGGCTGGCGCTTTCTAAGACGGTGTTCGCTGAGTGTGCTCCTTAGGGGCGCTCGTTAGACGACGCTCTCTGGGTTGTGTTCTCTAAGCGGCACTCTCTAGGCGGCACTCTCTAGGCGGCACTCTCTAGGCGGCACTCGTTAGGCGGTGCTCGTTAGGCGGCGTTCTTTAGACCGGCGTTCTTTAGACCGGCGTTCTTTAGGCGGTGCTTGTAGGGGGCGCTCGTTAGGCAACCATCTTTAAGCGGTGCTCTAAGCACCAATAAGGGAGAAAGGGTGTTCGGGTGGTGGGGTGGCGCTTGCGTACGGGGCCGGTGTTGGGGGCAGGCTCCGCCTGCCCCGCCCCCGGGTCGCGCCACCCCACCACCCCCTTCCGTCAGGTACGAAATCCCCCGCTGCGTAATGCGAAGGGGAGCAAAGGGTTCGAAGGGGCAACACCTGATCGGCAGCGAGCCGCCTCCGATGTGGCGTGGGCGGCCGCTCCGGTATTGCAGGCTGTGGGGTATTGCGTGCTGCATTCGAAAGGCAGCCTTGGCCATCGCACTGGTATCGCGCCGTCGTGTCGGCATGGCCCTGACATGGGGGCTGGCTCGCCCCTCGCGGGGGTGGCTGCGGGGGGGGAGCGGTGCAAGGGGTGACCGGGTGTGGTTTTGCTGGGGGCGGGATGGCTGGGTGGTGTTGCTGGAGGTGGGGTTGCCAAGGGTGGGTGGTGACGCGGTCCAGTCCAGGGGCGGTGTGGGCGGGCCGGTCTGGTGGGCGGCGTAGTGGCCGGTTGGGGCGGTCTCCGAAGGGCCGTCTGGTGGTGGGGCATGCGCAGCCGGTGTGACGGTCGCCTGGCGTGTGGGCATGCCGGGGCCGCCCATCATCGGTGTGGATGCGGGCGGACCGGCGTGGGCATGACCGAGCCCGGTGTTGCTGGGTGGTGCGGCTATGCGGCCCAGTCGAACGCGGGGCTGTCGGGTGGAGCGATGTTGCCTGGTGGTCCGGCCCCGGTCGCGGATCCTCTGGAGTCGGCCGGTGGCAGCAGCCGGTACACGTACCGTCCGTCCTGATCCTTGGTGATCTGGATCTGGTCGGGGCGACTGTGCTTGAAGCGGTTGTGCCATCCGCAGGTGAGTGCGAGCTGGTCGATGTCGGTGGGCGATCGCCCGAGCGCCCAGCCGTGCACGTGGTCCACTTCGCACAGCGTCCCGGGCACTTCGCAGCCCCTCACCGCGCAGGAGGAGTAGAGCGTCTCCAGGACTTGGCGTTGTGCTGCGGAGGCGAATCGTTCCCGGTAGCCGAGGTAGAGCGGTGTGTTCCCGCGTCCGAGCAGGAGGGGTGAGACTCCGGCCGAGAGGGCGATGCGGCGGGCCTGGGCGGCGGGGATCGGGGTGCCGTCGGCGAGGCGCGCCGGGGCGTTGCCACCGGTGAGCGTCTCCAGGTCGCAGATCACCGTGACCTTCGATGCCTTGTGTCCACCCGACAGCACGCTCGACAGGGCGGCGGCGGTGCGCTCGGAGAGGTCGCGGCGGTCGTCAGGCCCTGCCGGCTTGGCCAGCGGAGCGAGCGTGCCGTCCCAGATCGCGGCGTCCTCGGGGTTCAGCCACCCCTTGACGTACCGGCCACCGTCCAGGGATCGGGTGGTGGTAATCCACGACTTGTCATAGCCCCGCTTGGTGTCCTCATCCGGTACTTCTTCGACATCGTCGCGTTCGGCGATGAGGTCGCGGATGCGGCGCCCGAACGCAGCTACCTTCCCGGCCGAGAAGCCCTGCTCGACGAAGCCCAGCAGGGTCGCCTCGGCCTCGGCGCAGTCGGTGTCGTCCAAGCGGGCGACCGAATCGGCGACAGTGGCCGCGTAGCCGTAGGACAGCTCCCCGGCCGCGAGCTGTGCACAGACCTGAGGCAGGCGGTGGCGCTGCCGGGCGAGGGTGAGGCGCTCCTTGGCGCGGCTGTCGCGCATGCCCAACCGTGACCGCAGCCACGCCTGCGCGGAGGGATATCCCCACCGGGCCTGCTCCCCGCAGGCGTCGACTCGGCCTATGAATCCGGCGAGCGCGCTTTCCTGCATATCGGACGCGGCCACAAGCGTTTCGGTGAGTTCCAGGCACGCGGCCGCTGATTCTGGGGCTTCTCGCGATGCGAGTTCAGTGGCGATGGTTGAGAGCGCGTTCACCAGTTCCATGGTGGACGCGGCCTCAAGCTCGACCGTCACTGATTGCATACGTAAATAGTACCCTGTGTGACCGACAATCGATGCCATTCGAGAGCGTTCTGGCCACATTCTTCTCGGTATTTTTCGGGCGGGAAAGGTGGCCGGACCGCGTGGCCATTGTCGATCTTCGCGCCTCATGGAAGGGAGACTTCGTCCCTGACGGAAGGGGGTGGTGGGGTGGCGCGACCCGGGGGCGGGGCAGGC
>NZ_JBEYYT010000278.1:0-12788 GCF_040645715.1 Spirillospora sp. NPDC046719
CCCGCCAGGGCCGCGGCACCGCACGGACCGGCGGAAACGCCCAGCGCGGCCAGCTCGCGCGCGGCGTCCGCGACGTCCGCGTCCGCGACGCTGACGGCCGCGTCCACGCCCGCCCGCAGGTACGGCCAGGCCGACGAGGACGGCGTGGCGCAGTTCAGGCCCGCCATGGACGTCGCGCCCGCCTCCACGGTGACCAGGCGGTCGCCGAGCAGGCTCGCCAGCACGCACGGCGCCGCGTCCGGCTCCACGGCGAGCAGCTTCGGCGCGGACGCGCCCGACCGGTGGTGCACCACCGCCGCCTGCGCCAGCGACCCCACCCCCACCGGGACCGCCACGACGTCGGGCGATCCCGCGCCGACCGCGCGCAACTGCGCGTCGATCTCGGTGAAGAGCGTCGAGTAGCCCTCCACGATCCACCGGGGCACGCGCTCGTAGCCGGGCCAGGCCGTGTCCTGGACGAGCAGCGCCGACGCGTCCCCCTCGGCGGACCCGACCGCCCTGAGCACCGCCGCGTCGTACGGCGCGCCGACCCGCACGACACGGGCGCCCTCGTCCTCGATCGCGGCGAGCGCCGCCGGGTGGACGCCGTCCGGCACGAACACCTCCGCCCGCGTCCCGAGCATCCGGGCCATCGCGGCGACGGCCCGCCCGTGGTTGCCGTCCGTCGCGGTGACCAGCCGGAACGCTCCGGCGCGGGCCCGCAGCGCGCCGATCGGATCGGTCGCCGGGACGGGGACGCCGAGCCGGTCGCACAGCGCGCGGCACACCCCCCACGACGCGCCGAGGATCTTGAAGGCGGGCAGCCCGAGGCGGGACGACTCGTCCTTGACGAACACCCGCCCGGCGCCGAGGCCGGCGGCCAGCGCGGGCGTCTCGACCAGCGGCGTCGGCGCGTACCCGGGCAGCGCGGCGTGGAAGGCGGCGACCTCGCGGGAGGCGGGCGGGCACCTCCAGTCCCGGGCGGCGGGACGGGAGAACCAGGAGGTCCGGGCGAGGGAGGCGGGAGAGGCGGGAGCCATGGGACCACGTTTGCGCACCCGCGATCCATCGGTCCAGCGAATCTTTCCGAGCGATAATCATCGGAAGAATCGACGGATGGGGGCGCCATGCTCGACCTGCACCGGCTGCGGCTCCTGCGCGAGCTCAAGCACCGGGGGACCCTCGCCGCCGTCGCCGAGGCGCTCTCCTACAGCCCGTCGTCGATCTCGCAGCAGCTGTCGGTCCTGGAGCGGGAGGCCGGTGTGCGGCTGCTGGAACCCGTCGGGCGGCGCGTCCGGCTGACCGCGCAGGCCGAGATCCTCGTCGCGCACACCGAGGCCGTGCTGGAGCGCCTCGAACGGGCGGAGGCCGACCTCGCCGCGTCCCTGCGCGACATCACCGGCGTGCTGCGCGTCGCCGCGTTCCAGACCGCCGCGCTCGCGCTGGTCCCCGGCGCGCTCAGCGCGCTCCGCGACGCCCATCCCGGCCTCCGCGTCGAGATCACCCAGCGGGAGCCCGAGAGCGCCCTGCCCGCGCTGCTCGCCCGCGACTTCGACGTGGTCGTCACCGAGGAGTACCCGGGCGACCCGCACCCCCGGCCGTCCGGGGTCGAGTACGAGGAGCTGGGCGAGGACGAGATCCGGCTCGCCCTGCCCGGCACCGTTGCGGAGAACACCGTCCCGGAGAACACCGTCCGGGCGGACGTGGCGCTCGCCGACCTCGCCGGCGTGCCGTGGGTGATGGAGCCCGCCGGGACCGCCGCCCGCGCCTGGGCCACCCGGCTGTGCCGCGACGCCGGGTTCGAACCCGACGTCCGGTTCGAGTCCAGCGACCTGCTGCTGCACCTGCGGCTCGCCGAGCGCGGCCACGCCGCCGCCCTCCTCCCCGGCCTCGTCTGGACGGACCGCCCACCGACGGTCGCGATGGCGCCCCTGCCCGCCGGGCGGCGCGTCCGGCGGCTGTTCACCGCGACCCGCCGGGGCGGCGGCGCGCACCCCGCCGTCAGGGCCTTCAGGGACGCCCTCGCAGGGGGTACGGGATTTGCGGGCGCCGACTAGCCTGGATGTGTGCATAACGCGCCGTGCCAGGGAAAGGCTCCTGGTACGCGGAGCTCAGCGCGCACGACGGCGCCGGCCGGCCGGCGCCGTGACGACCGAAACGAAGCGTCCGGCGGCGCGGGCCCGGCACAGGGCCGCGCCACGCCGGCTCCCTGAAGATTCCTGAACCTCGATCCCGGAACGCCGTCGCCTACGGGTGTTCCGGGGGTGACCCGCACCTCCGAATGGGTGTTCTCCCCGATGGCGATGATTCCGCCTTTCCGGCAGAGTCGTAGTCGGCAGCAGGGGGACGAGGCCCCCTCGTAGGAAGAAGGCACACGATGTCGAACATGCCGCCCAATCCCTCGATGACCGCCACCGAACTCGCCGGGATCCTCTTCAGCTCCGGCCTGCAGGCCTCCGACCACCCCACTCCCGAGCAGGTCCGCACCGTGGTCGCGGCCCTGTCGCGCAGGTGCGGCGACGACCCGTCCGCCTGCGCCGCCCGCGTCGCCCAGGAGGCCGGCGACCACCCCGACACGTTCGCGGTCCGGATGCGGTGGGCGCTCGACACCGTCCACGACGCCTACGGCGACATCACCACCGCGGCCTGACCACCGCGCCCGACGGCCGAGCCCGACCGCCGCGGCCTGACCACCGAGCCCGGCACCGGGCCGGGGACCCGCACCGACAGCAGGGAGGGACCGCCATGCGCTCCACCGCCCCGCGCACCCGCTTCGCCGAGAAGCGGGAGGACATCGTCCCGCGCACGCTCCGCGACCTGATCGCCGCCGACGCCGCGCGCCTCGACGAGGACGGCCGCCGGCGCCGCAGACGCCGGATCATGCCCGTCCGCCGCGTCACCTAGCCCCGCGCACGACCGATGCTCATGTACCGGGGGGCGGGCGCTCCCCGGCGCGCGAGCGGAAGGTGCGGCGGTAGGTGTCCGGGGGAACGCCCACCGTGCGGTTGAAGTGCCGGCGCAGCGTCGTGGCGGTGCCCATGCCGGTGGCCGCCGCGATGGCGTCGATCCCGTCGTCGGTCGTCTCCAGAAGCTGCTGCGCGTGGCGGATCCGCTGGGCCAGCAGCCATTGCAGCGGCGTGGTCCCGGTCGCCGCGCGGAAGTGGCGGCCGAGGTTCCGCTCGCTCATCCGCGCCCGGCGCGCCAGGTCGGCGACGGTCAGCGGCCGGTCCAGCCGCTCGATCGCCCAGGGGAGCAGGCCGGCGAGCGGGTGGTCGCCCGGATCGGGGACCGGGGCGGTGACGAACTGGGCCTGCCCGCCGTCCCGGTGCGGCGGCACGACCAGGCGGCGGGCGACCGTGTTCGCGATCGCGGAGCCGCGGTCGAGGCGGACGAGGTGCAGGCACAGGTCCATGGCGGCGGCCTTGCCCGCCGAGGTCAGCACGCTGCCGTTGTCCACGTAGAGGACGTCCGGGTCCACCTCCACGCGCGGGTAGCGCTCGGCCAGGGTCCGGGTGTGCGCCCAGTGGGTGGTCGCGCGGCGCCCGTCCAGCAGGCCCGCCGCGGCCAGCACGAACGCGCCCGTGCAGAGGGAGGCCACCCGCGCGCCCGCCTCGTGCGCGGCGCGGACCGCGCCGACCAGGTCGGCGGGCGGATCGACGTCGGTGTCCCAGCCCGGGACGATCACGGTGTCGGCGTCCGGCAGCCGGTCGAGGCCGTGGTCGGGCTCCAGCCGGAACCGGCCGGTCCGCACGGGCTCCGCCCCGCAGACGACGAGGTCGTACCAGGGGCCGGGCACGCTGGGCGGTGCCGAGCCGAAGACCTCGTAGGCCAGGGACAGCTCGAAGTGCAGCATCCCCTCGGCGGCGGCCAGCGCGACGGTGGTCATGGCCGGAATTGTACGGGTAATGGCGTTCCGGACACTCACGTCGGGACGGCCGCGCTCACCAGGATGGTCCACGACGGATCGCAGCAGATCACGAGGTGGACGAACGATGGACAAGGTCGCGGTGTTCGGTGCGTACGGGCACACCGGACGGTTCGTGGTGGACGAGCTCCAGGCCCGCGGGTTCGTCCCGGTCCTGTCCGGCCGCGACGCCGGCAGGCTGGGGGCGCTGGCCGCCGCGTCCGGGCTGGAGGCCCGTCCCGCCTCGGTGGACGACCCGGGCTCGCTCGACCGCGCGCTGGCCGGTGCGGCGGCCGTGGTGAACTGCGCCGGGCCCTTCGCCGCGACGGCGGCGCCGGTGATCGAGGCGGCCCTGCGCGCCGGGATCCCGTACGTGGACGTGGCGGCCGAGATCGAGGCCAACGCCGATACGTTCGCCCACTTCGCGGGGCGCGCGGGCGGGACGCCGATCGTCCCGGCCATGGCCTTCTTCGGGGGTTTCGGCGACCTGCTGGCCACCGCCGCCCTGGACGGCCGGACGGAGGCCGACGAGGTGCACGTCGCCTACGGCCTGAGCGGATGGCACCCCACCCGCGGGACGCGGGCCGCGGGCGCGGTCTCCCGGCGCCGCCGCGACGGGCGGCGCGTCCGCTACTCGGGCGGGCGCCTGGAGTACCGCGACGACGAGCCGCCGACCCTGGAGTGGCCCTTCCCCGCCCCGATGGGGCCCAGGACCGTCATCGGGGAGTACGCCATGGCCGACGTCGTCACCGTGCCCAGCCACCTGGCCGTCCCCGAGGTCACCACCTACATGACGGCCGAGGCGGCCCGGGACATCGCGGACCCGGACACCCCGGCGCCCGCCCCGGCCGACGAGCGCGGCCGGTCCGCGCAGACCTTCCTCGTCGACGTGATCGTGCGCTCGGGCGGCACCGAACGGCGCGCCGTGGCGCGGGGCCGCGACATCTACGCCGTGACCGCGCCTCTCGCGGTGGAGGCCGTCCACCGCCTGCTCACCGGGCAGGTCAGGGCGGCGGGCGTGGCCTCCGCCGGCGCGATCTTCGACGCGCCGGGCTTCCTCCGCGCCCTGTCCTCCCACATCTCCGTCGACCTGCCCGCGTAGCGGACGCCGGCGGCGCCTAGTGGTGCTTCACCTTCACCTTGGTCTTGTGCTTCACCGTCGTGTGGTGGTGGTGCACGACCGTGGTGTGGTGGTGATGGTGGCCGCCGCCGCAGGCGGTCAGCCCGAGGCCGGCGAGCAGGACGGTCGCCGCCAGCACGGCGGGACGGGTCTTCGACATGGGAGGCCTTTCGCTCCGGGGGGTCCGACGGCGGATCAGACGCGGGCCGCGCCGCGCCCGTTCCGCCCGCCCGGCGCCCCTGGCGGGCCGGAACCGGTCGCGTGTCGTAGCGAACTATGCTTCTCCCGTGACCGAACAGCCTGCGGACGACCAGGGCGCCCCCTCCGCGGACGCGGGCCGGGAGTACCGGATCGGCGACCTCGCGCGCGCCGCCGGCGTCCCCGTCCGGACCCTGCGCTACTACCAGGAACGCAAGCTGCTCCCGCCGCCCCGGCGGGAGGGCCGCGTCGGCCTGTACTCCGACGAGCACCTCGCCCGCCTCCGCATGATCGGCAACCTGCTGGAGCGCGGCCACACCCTGGAGGGCATCCGCGAGCTGCTGTCGGCGTGGGAGCAGGGCCGCGACATCGGCACCGTGCTCGGCGTCGAGAAGGTCGCCACCGCGCCGTGGTCCAACGAGGTCCCCGTCACGATGACGCTGGACGAGCTGGCCGCGCTGTTCCCGGGCGAGGTCGGCCCCGAGTCGGTCGAGCGGGCGCTGGCGTCCGGGGTGATCGAGATCGACGGCGACCGCGTCACCCACTGGAGCCGCCGCCAGCTGGAGGCGACCGTCACGCTGGTGCGCGCGGGGGTGCCGCTCGCGGAGGTCCTGTCGGCGGGGCAGCGGCTCCAGGAGAGCATGGACGAACTGGCCGCGATGTTCGTCCGGCTGATCGCCGACCACGTCGTCGGCGACGTCGGCGAGCAGGACCTCGGCGACCTCACCGAGACCCTCGCCCGGCTGCGGCCCGGCGCGCAGGTCACCGTGGAGGCCGGGTTCGCCCGCGCCATGGACCGGCAGGTCCGCGCCGTGATCGACCAGCTCCTCGGCCGCCTCGCCTCGCCCTGACGACACTCCGTCGCCCCTCCGTCGCGTGTCGTGACCGGCCCGGCGCCTCTTGATCATTAGCGTGGGCGGGTGCCTGGACTCCTTCCGCGGACCCTGGCGGCGGGACCGGCCGCCGCGCTCTCCACCACCGCGCTCGCCACCGCCGCACTCACCACCACCGTGCTCGCCACCGGTTCCGTGCCGTTCGGCGCCCCGCCCGCCCGCGCGTCGGACGCCCCGGTGTGCGTCTCGGCCCGGCATCCGGTGCTCGCGAAGCAGCTCGGCCGCCGCATCACCGCCGCGCTGGCGGGCCGCACCGGAACCGAGTCCGTCGCCGTCTACGACCGGGAGCGCGGCGTCCGCTGCGGCGTCCTCGCCGGTCGGCGCTACGACTCGGCGAGCGTCGTCAAGACGGCGATCCTCGCCGCGCTGCTGCGCGAGGCCGCCGCCGCGCACCGCCCGCTCACCGCGTCCGAGGACGCCCTCGCCACCAGGATGATCACCAGGTCGGACAACCGCGCCGCGTCCGCGCTGTGGCGCTCCGTCGGCCCCGGCCGCCTGGACCGGTTCCTCCGGAAGGCCGGGATGGCGCACACCGCCCTCGACCCCGCCGGGCACTGGGGCCTCACCCAGACCACCGCCGCCGACCAGATCACCCTCCTGCGGCGCCTCACCGAGCACAACGCCCTGCTCACCGACGACGCCCGCGCGTACGAGCTGCGCCTCATGCACCGCGTCATCGCGTCCCAGCGCTGGGGCGCCACCGCCGGGACGCCCGCCGGGATCACCTGGCACGTCAAGAACGGCTGGCTGCCCCGGCACGGCGAGGAGTGGCGCGTGCACAGCGTCGGCGCGTTCACCGGCCACGGCGAGCACTACCTGATCGCCGTCCTCACCCAGGGCGCCCCGACCATGGCGTACGGCGTCGAGACCATCGAGCGCGTCGCCCGCGCCGTGCACGGCGACCTCGCCCCCGGCACCCGCGCCGCGATCCCCGGCGGCGTCCCGGACGGCGTTCCGGAGACCTCCGACGGCTCCGTCCCGCCCGGCGCCTGACGCCGGCGGCCGGGGCGCCGCGATACTGGGGGGATGGTCGACGACGAACGCTGGAAGGCGCGGTTCCGCGCCGCACGCATCAGCCTCCCCCGCTGGGCGCGCGACGCCCCGGACCGCAGCATCTACCGCTCCAACGCCACCGGCACCTGGGAGATCTACGCCTGGGACCGCGGCACCGGCGAGCAGCGGCAGATGACGGACCGGCCCAACGGCACGTGGATCGGCACCGTCGACCCCACCGGGGAGTGGGTGTGGTGGTTCGCCGACACCGACGGCGACGAGTTCGGCGTCTGGCGGCGCGTGCCGTTCGGCGGCGGCGAGGACGCCCCCGCCGTTCCCGGGCTGGAGCCGTCCTACCCCGCCGGGCTGTCCCTCGGCGCGAGCGGGCTCGCCGTCGTCGGGCGCACCGGCGAGGACGGCAACACCGTCCACCTCTGCCGTCCCGGCGCCGCGCCGGAGGTCCTCTACCACCACGCCGAGGACGCGCACGTCGCCGCGCTGTCCCGGGACGAGTCGCTGGTCGCGATCGGGCACAGCGAGCACGGCGACAGCCGCCACATGGCGCTGCGGGTCGTCCACCCAGACGGCTCCGCCGTCGCCGACCTGTGGGACGGCCCCGGCAAGGGCGTCTACGGCATGGGCTTCGCGCCCGTCGATGGCGATGCCCGCCTGCTCGTGGGCCACGAGCGCCGCGGCCGCGACGAGATCCTCATCTGGGACCCGGTCGCCGGCACCGAGCGGGAGATCGTCCTCGACCTGCCCGGCGAGATCGGCGCCGGCTGGTACCCGGACGGGACCGCGCTGCTGATCTCCCACAACCACGAGGCGCGCGACGAGCTGTACCGCTACGACCTCGG
Organism: Spirillospora sp. NPDC046719; assembly: GCF_040645715.1. Classification (NCBI taxonomy): domain Bacteria; kingdom Bacillati; phylum Actinomycetota; class Actinomycetes; order Streptosporangiales; family Thermomonosporaceae; genus Spirillospora; species Spirillospora sp. NPDC046719. Next base: position 7,945 of record NZ_JBEYYT010000278.1, read on the forward strand.
CGACGGGTCCCTGTCCCGCGTCGAGACGCCGCGCGGCGTGATCGGCGGCGCCGACGTGCGGCCCGACGGCACCGTGGAGTTCTCCTGGTCGTCGGCCGCCGAGCCGCCGGTGATCCGGTCGTCGTCCGGCGCGGTCGTCCTCACCCCGCCCGGCCCCGCCGCCCCGCCGTCCGTCCCGGTGGAGGACGCCTGGGTGGACGGCCCCGGTGGCCGCATCCACGCCCTGGTCAGCAAGCCGGAGGGGGACCGGCCGTTCCCGACCGTGTTCGACGTCCACGGCGGTCCGACCGCGCAGGACGACGACTCGTTCGCCCCCGCCGCCGCCGCGTGGGTCGACCACGGGTTCGCCGTCGTCCGCGTCAACTACCGCGGCTCCACCGGCTACGGCTCGCGGTGGCGCGACGCGATCGAGGGACGGGTCGGGCTCACCGAGCTGGAGGACATCAAGGCCGTCCGGGACTGGGCCGTCGCCACCGGCCTCGCCGACCCGGACCGGCTCGTGCTGACCGGTGGGTCATGGGGCGGGTTCCTCACCCTGCTCGGCATCGGCACCCAGCCGGACGACTGGAGCGTCGGCGTCGCGTCCGTGCCCGTCGCCGACTACGTCGCCGCCTACGAGGACGAGATGGAGGGGCTCCAGGCGTTCGACCGGTCGCTGTTCGGCGGGTCGCCCGAGGAGGTCCCCGACCGGTACCGCGAGTCGTCGCCGATCACCTACGTCGAGCGGGTGAAGGCGCCGGTGCTGATCCTCGCGGGCGAGAACGACCCGCGCTGCCCCATCCGGCAGATCGACAACTACCTCGCCCGCCTCGCCGAGCTGGGCCTGCCGCACGAGACGTACCGCTACGACGCGGGCCACGGCTCCCTCGTCGTCGAGGAACGCATCACGCAAATGTCGGCGGAAATGGACTTCGCCAGGAAACATCTGGGTATGTCGTAACACAGTCGCGGGGACGGGCGTCGCCCCGCCCGCCCCCGCGTTTACAAGATCCAGGACCCGGGCATTCCTCCGATCGGCCGCCACCGAGCGCTGCCGACAAGAGAGAGGGCCGGTCATCGACCGGCGGCCCCCCGGGCGCCGCCGCCCCGTGCGGCGACGCGCTCACCGCCGCTCTCCGCGCGGAGAGCCGAACCGGGGGGATCTCCATGAACCGGCCGCATGCCGTCCGCACACCCGCGCCCTGCTCGCGCCCGCGCCGAAAACCCGCGTGCACCGCGCTGACCACCCTGCTCGCGACGGCCGCCGCGCTCGTCGCCACGGCCCAGGCCGCTCCGGCGGGCGCCACCGCCCCGCCGCCCGTCCCGTCCCCCGTCGCGGCGCCTCCGCCGCCCGACCCCGCCGCGGCCGGGGCCCCGTCCCGTCCGCCCGACGTCTCCGCGCCCGCCCTGTCGCCGACGGCCGCCGGCGGCGTCCCGCCGGTCACGATGGGGTCCACCGGGGTCATCGCGCCCGCGTCCCGTCCGCCGCTCGCGCCCGGCCGCCCGCCCGTCTCGCATCCGGCCGGCGGAGCCCAGACGCGGCCCCGCGGCCCGTCCCCCGCGTCGGCCGGCGCCGCGCCGGCGCCCGCCGCACGACCGGCGAACGGTGCGCCGGCCGGCCCGCTGCCCGGGACGCTCGCCGGCTTGGCGCCGTCCGCCGCCGCCACCGGAGTGGGCGGTGTCCTGTCCCCGGCGGACTCCCCGGCGTCCCCGCCTCCGCAGGCCGCTCCGAGGCCGAGGCGCGCGCCATCCGCCGCGGACGATGAGGCTCCGCAGGCCGACACGGTCCCGGACGAGACGTCGGGCGCGGTCACGAACCTCCTCAAGGCGGCCCTTCCCGACCTCCCGAAGTCGGTGCGGCTGCACCAGGAGGACGCGGCGGAGTTCCTGCGCGCGAGCGGGATCCGGTGGCGGTCGACCGGCGGCTGCTCGGATCGCGGCCGTACGTCCTGCACGTCGTTCGACGGCCTGCGCTGGGGGACGCTGAAAGGGCTGCTGGACTTCCGGGCGGAGAGCGGCTGCCCGATCACGGTCACCGGCGGGACGGAGCGCGGCCACGCGGGCGGCCCCCGCAGCCACGCCACCGGCCACAAGCTCGACATCGCGCCGAGCCGGTGCGTCGACGCGGCGATCAGGCGCTACCCGTACCAGGGGGTGCGCGGCGACGGCGCGCGCCTGTACCGCTCGCCGGACGGCACGCTGTTCGCCCGCGAGCGCGACCACTGGGACATCACCTTCGGCTAGGCGCGTCCTCCGGCCGGGCACGCCTTCCGACCGGGCGCTCGGTCAGGCGCGTCCCGTCAGGCGCGGACCTCGCGGATGATGCCGACGAGCTCCCGGGTGACCGACTTGAAGCCGGGCAGCCGGGACATCGACACCATCCGGTTGACGAGCGGGACGGTCCGCTCGACCAGCAGGTACGTCTTGCGGCAGCCGGGGGAGCTGTCGTGCACCCAGTACAGGACGATGCCCATCGAGTAGATCCACAGCAGCTCCGGCAGCTCCTTGCGGAACTCCTTGTCGATCTTCAGGTCGGAGCCCTCGACGACCTCCCGGTAGATCGCGACCGCGGAGTCGCGGGCGGGACCGGACTCGGCGCTGAACGGGTTGAGCGGGCTGGTGGGCTCGGCGGCGAACTTGAAGAACTTCCCGGCGAACTCGTGGTAGGGGACCATCGTGTCGACACGGGCCTTCAGGACGCCGAGGAGGCGGGGGGCGAACTCGGTCTCGGCGTCGAGGACGGCGCGGCAGGCGGCGAGGTGCTCGTCCTGCAGCTCGTCGTAGTACGCCTGGATCAGTTCTTCCTTGGACCCGTAGTAGTAGTAGGCGTTGCCGACCGAGACCCCGGCCTCCTTGGCGATCGCGCGCATCGTCGTCGCCTCGTAGCCGCGCTCACGGAAAAGCCGCAGCGCGGTCTGGACGATCAGGGCCCGGGTCTGCTCGGACTTCACCGCCTTCGTCTCGGTCACGCATGCCACCCTACGGCCCCGATCGGACGTCCTGCAGGCGCCGCGATCCGCACGCGCCCGCAACCGGCGCGGCCATGCAGGTGTTACCCCACCATGATCGACACATGGGACGCGCTCGAACGCTTCTACGCCGCCGAGGCGGACTACCTGGCCGCGGGCGGCCCCGGCAAGGCCGACTTCTCCGGGATGGCCGCCCACCTGGCGCCCGACGTGGTGATGTACCAGGCGGCGAGCCTGCCCTACGGCGGGACGTGGCGCGGGCACGACGGGATGGAGCGGTTCATGGCCGCGATGAGCGAGGCGTGGACGGGCCTGACGTTCCTGGACCAGCACCGCGCCGTCGACGGCGCGCGGGTCGCGGTCCTCAACCGGTGCGTCCTCCGGGCCCGCGCGACGGGCCGCGAGCTGGAGACGTCCGTCCTGCAGTGGATCACGGTGCGGAACGGGCTGGTCCGCGAGTTCCGGCCGTTCTACCTGGACACGGCCGCCGTGCTCGAAGCGCTGGGGGCCGTCACGGGGTGAGCTCGGCAGCGACGAGCTCGGCGATCTGCGCGGTGTTGAGCGCGGCGCCCTTGCGCAGGTTGTCGCCGCACAGGAACAGGTCGAGCGCGCGCGGGTCGTCGAGGGAGCGGCGCACCCGCCCGGCCCACGTCGGGTCGGTGCCGACGGCGTCGGACGGCGTCGGGAACTCCAGCATCTCGGGGTTGTCGCACAGCACCACGCCGGGCGAGCGGGCCAGCACGTCCTGCGCCTCGCGCTGGTCGACGCGCTCGCCGAAGACGGCGTGGACGGCGACGGAGTGCGCGGTGACGACGGGGACCCGCACGCACGTCGCCGCGACCCTCAGCTCCGGCAGGCCGAGGACCTTGCGGCACTCGTCCCGGATGCTCAGCTCCTCCGAGCCCCAGCCGTCCTCGGCCGGGTCGCCGGTCCACGGGACGACGTTGAGCGCGAGCGGCGCCGGGAACGGGCCGAGGTCGCCGACGACGCCGCGCACGTCGCCGGCGCGGTGGCCGAGCGCCCGGTCGCCGCCGACCTTCTCCATCTGCGCGTACAGGGTGTCGGCGCCCTCGCGGCCCGCGCCGGACGCGGCCTGGTACGACGCGACGACCAGCTCCCGCAGCCCGTACCGCTCGTGCAGCGCGCCGAGCGCCACGATCATCGACAGGGTGGTGCAGCCGGGGCCCGCGAGGACGCCGCGCGGGCGGTCCCGGACGAGGCCCGGGTTCACCTCGGGCACGATCAGCGGGACGTCCGGCGCCCCGCGGAACGCCGGGGACCCGTCCACGGCGACGGCGCCGCGCGCCACGGCGGCAGGCGCCCATTCGGCGGCGACGGCGGCGGGCACGGCGAACATCGCGATGTCGGCGCCGTCGAACACCTCGGGGGCGAGCGCGGCGACCTCGACGTCCTCGCCGCGCACGCGGAGCGTCCGCCCCGCCGAGCGGGGCGAGGCGGCGAGCCGGATCTCCCCGTACACGTCGCGGCGGGTCGACAGCAGGTCCAGCATGACGGTGCCGACCGCGCCGGTGGCGCCGACCACGGCCAGCGTGGGCGCCCACCGCCCGTCGCGTCCGGTCCTCGGCCCGGCGGTCGAACCCATGGTCGCCATCACCCTCTCGTCGTCGGTCGGGTCGTCCGCGGCGTGCCCCCGCACTGTGAACTTCCGCGGCGGGCGGCCGGTTCCCGGTCGAGCGTGCCACGGCGCGCCGGACGGGTCTGCGCCACACGCCCCAGAACGCGCGCACGCCCGCGCAGGCGGCTCGTCCCGCACGGGTCGGCTCGTACCGCGAGGGCGGCGCACGCCGGAAAAGCGGCGCGGGCGGGGCCGGGGGGGGCCGGGCGGCCCGGGGCGCGGGGGGCGGTGGGGGGGGCGGGGGGGGGGGGCCCCGGGGA
>NZ_JBEYYT010000279.1:0-5844 GCF_040645715.1 Spirillospora sp. NPDC046719
GCTCCAAAGTCAAGGGTGGACGAAGTCCATCGCGAAGCGACGCCGAAGGCGCCCTTGACTTTGGAGGGGCGGCCCCGTACGCAAGCGCCGCCCCCGCCGCCTCTGGGCCCTATGCTCGAGAACTCGATCTCCCCGTCTTCCGGTCTCCCGTTTCCCCTGTCTCCCGCCTTCCCCCAGGTCTCCGCCGGACTTCCAATTGTCCAACTTTCGTATTTTGAACGTGCGCGGCCTTGCAGAAGCATGTTGAGCATGGACACGGATGGCATGAAGGATTCGATGACCGGCGGCGAGCAGGACGTCCCGTCGGGGATCTGGCGCACGCCGAGTTTTCAGCGCTGGTACACCGCACAGCGCGACGCAGGCAATGTGCTGCTCGGTGCCAGGCCCGTATGGACGTCAACCATCAACGGTGATTCGGGTGCGGTGTTCTTCTGGGCGCTGCATGTGCGGATGCATGTCGCCGCCGAGGACAGGACGAAGGACAACGAGATCGTCATCTCCCGGCCGGACGTCTCTGTAGTGGCCCTCTATCGCCCTGGTCCGTCACTGGACGAAACGACGGTCGTGCTCGTACGGGAGTTCCGCAGTCCGGCCTCGACGCCCGACGGGTACGTCCACGAGCTGCCCGGCGGCTCGTCGCCAGCCAAAGCGGCTAGTCCCAGCCAGGCGGCCAGCCCCACCGAGCCAGCCAGCCCCACCGAGGCAGCCACCCTCACCGAGCCTGCCAGCCCCGCCGAGCCTGCCAGCCCCATCGGGTCGGCCGAGCCCACCGAGAATGGTGGTGTGACGTTGGCTGGTGAGGTGTTGGCTCAGGCGGTCGATGAGTTGGTCGAGGAGACCGGTCTGCGGGTCGACGCCGGCCGGTTCCGCGCGCACGGGAGCCGCCAGGTCGCCGCGACCGTGTCCGCGCATCATGCGCATCTCTTCTCCGCCGAGATCACCGACGACGAGCTGGCCTGGTTGCGGGCGCAGCGGGACCGTCCGCACGGCGTGGACGGCGATTCCGAGCGGACGTGGGTGGAGATCGCGACCTTCGGGGAGATCCGCGCGGCGCGGCTCGTCGACTGGGCCACGTTGGGCATGCTCATCGAGGCGCTGTCCGGGCGACATCCGGGTGCTGAGCCGGCGGAGAGGACGAGCTGAAACCGGCTGAAACCGCGGTGAAAGCGTTCTGAAGGCGGGCGGGCGCAGAGTCGGCGGCATGACGACGAAACCGGCGCAGACGGCCATCGAGGTGGTCGGGCTGCGGAAGACGTTCGGGGACAAGGTCGTGCTCGACGGGCTCGACTTCGAGGTGCCCCGGGGGACGGTCTTCTCGCTCCTGGGGCCTAACGGTGCGGGCAAGACCACGGCGGTGCAGATCCTGTCCACGCTGATCGGCGCGGACGGGGGGCGGGCGCGGGTCGCGGGCCGCGACGTGGCGCGGGACCCGGACGGGGTGCGGCGCGCGATCGGGGTGACGGGCCAGTACTCGGCGGTGGACGGCCTGCTGACCGGCCGCGAGAACCTGATCCTGATGGCCGACCTGTACCGGCTCGGCCGCGCGGAGGGCCGGCGGCGCGCCGATGAGCTGCTGGAGCGGTTCGACCTGGTGGAGGCGGGCGGGAAGCTGGCGTCCACCTACTCCGGCGGCATGCGGCGCAAGCTCGACATCGCGATGACGCTGGTCGGCGACCCGCAGATCATCTTCCTGGACGAGCCGACGACGGGCCTGGACCCGCGCAGCCGCCGGGCGATGTGGGACCTGGCGCGGGGCCTGGTGGCCGCGGGCGTGACGATCTTCCTGACGACCCAGTACCTGGACGAGGCGGACCGGCTCGCCGACCGGATCGGCGTGCTGAACGGCGGCCGGCTGGTCGCGGAGGGCACGTCCGAGCAGCTCAAGCGGATGGTGCCGGGCGGGCACGTGGTGCTGCGGCTGGCCGGTCCGGACGGCCTGGACGCGGCGGCGCGGGTGCTGCCGGTGTCGGGGCGCGACGACGAGGCGCTGACGCTCCAGGTGCCGAGCGACGGCGGCGTCCGGTCGCTGCGGGCGCTGCTCGGCCGCCTGGAGGACGAGGCGATCGAGGTGGAGGAGTTCTCCGTCCACACCCCCGATCTGGACGACGTGTTCCTCGCCCTCACCGGCGACGCCCCGCACACGGCCACGGGCGACGCCCCGGACGCCCCCACCGACACCACGCAGGACGACGACCGGAAGGCGGCTTCGCGATGACCGCGCTCTCCCAGGTGACGGCGGACTCGGCGACGATGCTGCGCCGCAATCTCCGGCACGCGCTGCGCTACCCGGCGCTCTCGATGAGTTCGATCATGACGCCGATCCTGTTCCTGCTGCTGTTCGTGGGCGTGTTCGGCAAGGCGCTCGGCAAGGGCGTCGGCGGCGTCGACTACGTCGACTACGTGACGCCGGGGATCATCCTGATGGCGGTGGCGTCGGGCTGCATGTCGCCGTCCGTGGCGGTCGCGGTGGACATGACGGAGGGCGTCATCACCCGGTTCCGCACGATGCCGATCGCGCGGTCGTCGCTGCTGACGGGGCATGTCGCCGGCAGCATGATCCAGACCCTGACCAGCCTGGTGCTGGCGGTCCTGGCGGCGGTCGCGATGGGCTACCGGCCGGACGCGGGGCTCGGCGGCTGGCTCGCCGCGGCGGGCCTGATGGTGCTGCTGACGTTCGCGCTGACCTGGCTCGCGGTGGCGCTGGGGCTGCTGGCGAAGGGCCCGGAGGGGGCGAGCAACTCGCCGCTGATCATCCAGTTCCTGCCGTTCCTCGGCAGCGCGATCGTCCCACCGGACTCGATGCCGGCGGGGGTGCGGTGGTTCGCGGAGTACCAGCCGTTCACGCCGATGATCGAGGCGCTGCGGCAGCTGCTGATGGGCCGGCCCGCGGGCCATGACACGGCGGTCTCGATCGCGTGGTGCGTGGGCGTCGCGGTGGTCGGCTACCTGTGGGCGAAGTGGCTGTTCAACCGCGATCCGTCGCGCTGACCCAGGCGTCCAGCGCCGCGCGGGCGGCGGTCCGCAGCCCGTCCCGGTCCAGGCCGGCGTAGGCCGACACCGCGTCGGCGTACGCCGGCCCGTCGGCGTCCTGTGCGGCGCGGCGGAGGGCGGGCGGGGCCATCGTCGGCTGGAACGTCCGGACGAAGTTGAGCCGCTCGCCCAGGGCGATCATCCGCGCGGCGCGCGCCCGGTCGCCGCCCCGGGCGAGGTCCACCATGGCGAGCGCCACCAGGATCCCGCCCTGGACGGGCAGGTCCATGAAGAACGCCGGCACCGGCAGCGGCGGGTCGGCCAGCAGGGCGGCGAGCTTGGCGGGGAGCCCCGCGACGACGTCCTGGACGAGGTCGAGCCGGCCGTGGCGGGCGTGCGCGACGACCGCGGCGATGTGCGTCTCCAGCGTCCAGGGGTCGAATTCGGGGTCGACGGACGGGTCCGGGTCGTGCTTCAGCCGGCCGACGGCCTCCCGCCAGAGCCGCAGCCCGGTGTCGGTGTCGCCGCGTCCGAGCGCGAGTTCGGCGCGGGCGCCGAGGTCGAAGCTGGCGGTGCCGTACGCATCCTCGGGTCCGTGGAGCAGGGACCTGTCGAGCCAGCGTTCCGCCTCGTCGTGGTCGCCGAGGTGGAGGTTGACGCCGGCGATCGCCCAGTGGAGCCCGAACATGTCCCGCCACCGGTAGCGCTCCATCAGCCGCAGCGCCGCCAGCAGGTGCGTCAGGGCGAGTTCGCTCTCGCCGACCTGCATGAGGAGCTCGCTGAGCCGCGAGTGGGCGGCGAGTCCGACCCAGGGGGTGACCGGCCCCTCGATCGCCTTCAGCGCGACCTCGGTGGCGGCGAGCGCCCCCTCCAGGTCGCCGTCCCGTTCGAGGACGTATCCGGCGAGGACGTCCGCGATGCCGGCGAGGAGGGGCTCGTCGCTCGCGCGCATCTCGTCCAGGACGGTGGAGTCCTTCGCGAAGATCTCCGGCGCGGACCGGATGACGAGCGCCATGGCGCCGCCCAGCGTGGACGGCGACGGCGGGGGCAGGCGCCGCAGCGCGACCAGCGTGCGCGTGACCTGCGGGCCCTTGAGCACCAGCGAGATCATGGAGCACAGCGCGAGGGCCGTGCGGGTGGTGGCGACCTGCGCGGGCTCGGGCCGGAACATGGTCAGGGGGCCCGACGCCTCCCCGGCGAGCGCGGACAGCCGGGTGAAGGCGGACTCGATCGTCCAGAGCGCCCCGAGGACGGCCGTCACGGCCGCCACCGACGGGCCGTCGCGGCGGGCGATCCCGTGCCGCAGGGCCTGCTGGAGGTTGTCCTGCTCGGCCCGGACGAGGTCGATCGTGTCGAGCGGTTCGGCGTCGAAGAGCCGCTCGTGGTGCGCCGTCCCGAACTCGCGCGCCCAGGCGAGCAGCCCGTCGACGGCCCGCTCCGTCTCGCCGGCCTCCTCGCGGTACGCGGCGCTGAACTCGCGGACGCTCTCCAGCATCCGGAAGCGGGCGCCGGAGCCGGTGTCGGTGACGACGAGCAGGGACTGGTCGGCGAGGTCCTCCAGGACCTCCAGGACGCCGTCGCCGACGAGGTGGCGGGCGGCGTCGGCGGTGAACCCGCCGGGGAAGACCGACAGCGCCCGCATCGCGGCCCGCGACCGCGGGGCGAGCAGGGTCCAGCTCCAGTCGACGACCGCGTGCATGGTGCGGTGCCGGGCGGGGGCGTCGCGGGCGCCGCCGCGCAGCAGCGCGAACCGGTCGTCCAGCCCGCGGGCGATCTCCGCCACCGACATGATCCGCACGCGCGCCGCCGCGAGCTCCACGGCGAGGGGCAGCCCGTCCAGGTGCCGGCACAGCTCCCGGACGCGCTCGGGGGGCAGTTCGGCGTTCGGGCGGGCGGCGCGGGCACGCTGCTCGAACAGCTCGGCGGCCGTCGCCTCGTCCAGTTCGGGCAGCGGGTACACGGTCTCCGACGACAGCCCGAGCGGTGCCCGGCCGGTGGTGAGGACGCGCAGGTCGCGGGTCGTCGAGACGAGCGCGCCGACCAGTTCGGCGGCGGCGGACACGACGTGCTCGCAGTTGTCGAGGACGAGCAGCGCCGGGCCGGGGCCGAGGGCGTCGGCGATCCCGGCGACCTCGCCGGTGGCCCCGGTCATCAGGGCGGACGCGCGCCGTGCCTCGCCGACGCCGAGGACGGACGCGACCTCGCCCGCGACGTCGCCGTCCGGTGCGACGCCGGCGAGCGGCACGACGTGCACGGTCCGCTGTTCGGCCGCGCGCGCGACGGCGTGCGCGAGCCGGGTCTTGCCGAGGCCGCCCGTCCCGACGATCGAGGTGACGCGGGAGGTGCGCAGCAGGTCGAGGACGTTCGCGATGTCTCCGGCGCGGCCGAGCAGCGGGTTCGGCTCGTGGACGATGCCGCGCCGCACGGCGGGGGCGGCCTCCGCGTCGGTGTCGGCGGTGTCGGCGGTGGTGGCGCGCAGCAGTTCCCGGTGGACGGTGCGCAGGGCCGGGCCGGGGTCGCTGCCGAGCGCGTCGCGGAGCGTGCGGCGGTAGGTCTCGAACCGGGCCAGCGCGGCGGACGGCCCGGCGGTCGCGGCCTCGCTGCGCAGCAGCTCGGCGAGGATCTCCTCGTCGTGCGGGTGCTCGGCGGCGAGGGCGGCGAGCGGGCCGGCCGCCTCCGCGTGGCGGCCGAGCCGGGAGAGCGCCAGCGCGCGGCCGCGGACGAGGTCGCGGTAGGTCCGGGCGCGGTCGGCGCGCAGCAGCGAGAGCGGGTCGTGGGGGGGCGCGGCCGGCGGGCCGGGCCCGCGCGCGCGCCCGGCCGCGGCGGGGGCGGGCGCGGCGGCGGGGGGGGGGGGGCGGGGGGGGCGGGGGGGGC
>NZ_JBEYYT010000279.1:5854-8380 GCF_040645715.1 Spirillospora sp. NPDC046719
GCGAGCCCGTCCTCGGCGTGCGCGAGCGCGGCGGCGTGGTCGCCTTCGCGGGCGCTGCGGGCGCTCCTGGACGCGCTGGCCAGCACGGCGGACGCGTCCACGGCCGATTCGTCCAGCCCGAGCCGGTAGCCGGCCGGGGTGCTGACGATGACGTCGGCGCCCAGTTGCGACCGGGCGCGGGACACCACGACCTGCAGCGCCTTCGCCGGGTTCTCCGGCCGCTCGTCCGGCCAGAGGCCCTCGGCGAGACGGGCCGCGCTGACGCCGGTGCGGGGTTCGGCCGCCAGGAGCGCGAGGAGGCCGCGGAGCCGGGGGCCGGTGACCTCGCGTCCGCGGCACGAGACCCGCGACAGCAGCGCGAGTTCGACGTTCACCCGGTCCGGCTCCACACCGACAGATTAGAGCGTGTCGCCACAACTCGCGATAGGTCGCGAGTTATGGGCACGGGTGTCAGTTCGACCGGTAGTGGCGGCGCAGGGCGATGCCGGCGGCGACCCCGCCCGCCAGCGCGCCCGCGCCCGCGGCGGCCGGCAGCGCGACCATCGTCACCTTCCGCCCGGTCCGGAAGTCGTGGATCGGCCAGCCGTTCTCCTTGGCGTGCTCGCGCAGGGCCGCGTCGGGGTTGACGGCGTGCGGGTGCCCGACCGCCGTCAGCATCGGCAGGTCGTTGACCGAGTCGCTGTAGGCCGAGCAGCGGGACAGGTCCAGCCCCTCGCGCGCCGCGAGCGCCCGGACCGCCTCCGCCTTCGCAGGCCCGTGCAGCAGGTTCCCGACGAGCCGCCCGGTGTAGACGCCGTCGCGGGTCTCGGCGACGGTGCCGAGCGCGCCGGTGAGCCCCAGCCGGTGCGCGATCGTCCGGGCGACCTCCACGGGCGTGGCGGTGACGAGCCAGACCTGCTGGCCCGCGTCCAGGTGCTGGAGGGCGAGGGTGCGGGTGCCGTGCCAGATGCGGTCCGCCATCACCTCGTCGTAGATCTCCTCGGACAGCCGGACGATCCCGGCGACGCGCTGCCCGGCGACGAACGCCAGCGCCGCCTCCTTCGCGCTGCCGATGTGCTCGGAGTTCTCCGTGCCGCGCAGCCGGAACGCGGCCTGCCCCCAGGCGAACATGGCCAGGTCGCGCATGGTGAACAGCTTGCGGGCGGCGAGGCCGCGCGCGAAGTAGTAGATGGACGCGCCGCGCATCATCGTGTTGTCGACGTCGAAGAACGCCGCCGCGGCGGGGTCCGGTTCGGGGAGCGGGCTCGGTTCGGCCGCCGCCGCCGCGGCCGCCTCCCCGGCGCTCACGGGGTCCTCGTGCTTGCCGCGCTGCCAGAATCGCCGCATACGCCCGAGCCTAATCAATCCGCGCGTTCCGGCCGTCGTCCCGCGCCTCATTGCGATCGTTGTCACTGGTGCCGTCGCCCGCGCGTTCACCTGCGCGTCCGGCGGCGGTCACCAGGCGCTCGCGCAGCAGCGCGCGGAAGCGCGGATCGGGTCCGGGGTCGGCGGCCCCGGGCCGGTCCGGGCGCAGCCCGTCGAGCCGCGCGCTCGCCTCGGTCCTCTTGCCGTGCCTGCTCCTCACGTCCGCAAGAACGACCGGACGGCACGGCGGGTTACGGCCCGACCTTAATTGACAAAACGTCCAATAAGCTCCACGGGTGACCGGGAGCGCGACAGGGGAGGCGACAGGGGAGGCGACAGGGCCGCGGCCGGGACGGCTAGGGGTGCAGGTCGGCGGGGAGCATCCGGGCGAGCGAGCGGACCGCGCGGTACTGCAGCGCCTTGATCGCGCCCGACTTCTTGTCCATGATCAGCGCGGTCTCCGCGACCGACAGCCCGTGCATGAACCGCAGCACCACGCACTCCTGCTGCTCCGAGCCGAGCCGCCGGACGGCGGCGAGCAGCGTGCGGTGCGTCATCGCGTCCAGGACGGCCCGCTCGGGCCCCTCCTGCGGGCGCTCCGGCTCGACCGGCTCGGCCGTGCAGACCTCCAGCCTGTAGCGGCCCGACTTGAAGTGGTCCGCGACGAGGTTGCGGGCGATGGTCACCAGCCAGGCGCCGAAGTCCTTGCCCTGCCAGCGGAAGTCGCGGATGCGCCGGAGCGCGCGCAGGAACGTCTCGCTGGTGAGGTCCTCGGTGAGGGAGTGGACGCCGACGCGGTAGTAGACGTACCGGTAGACCAGCTCCACATAGTGGTCGTAGAGGGAGCCGAACGCCTCGGCGTCGCCCTCGCGGGCCCGCAGGACCAGTGCCTTGAGGACCTCGGCGCGGTCGGCGCCGGGTGCGGGCTCCCGGGAACGCCGAGGAAGCGGGACGACCCGGGTTTCGAGGGCCAAGCTGCTCATGCAGTTCTCCTCGGGGCGTACGCGACCTCCGACGCGATCTGCCACTCTAGATACCGATCCGTACAGCAGGCAATGGGTGAGGAGCCCTCTCCGGCCGCGAATCCGTGCGCGGAGCCGACGCCCGGCGAGCGCGCGACGGGCGCCGGCCGAGCGCCGGCCTCGGGGCCGCGCCCCGCCGGGGGATGGGGTCCGTGGAATC
>NZ_JBEYYT010000279.1:8390-12753 GCF_040645715.1 Spirillospora sp. NPDC046719
GGCCGAGCGCCGGCCTCGCACCGCGCCCGCGCGGTGCGAGGTGCCCTGTGAAGACGGCGGTTACCTCTCATCGCCCGCCATCGGGCACCATGGGGTCGCCATGGTCGATGCCCTCATCGCGTTCGTTGCGACCCTTGGTGCCCTCGCGGCCACCGGGTTGCTCGTCCAGCGCGCCTACAAGGACCGGCTGCTCTACCTCATCGCCTGGTCGTTCACCCAGGTCGGACTGACCCTCGCGCTGCTGTGCATGGCCATCGGCTTCATGGCCGGCTACAACGGCCTGTTCTTCCGCATCATGGAGCTCGGCGCGGCGCTGATCGGACCGGTGTGGCTGGCCCTCGGCATGATCGAGCTGATCGCCCGGTACGTCCAGGTCCGGTTCGCCGCCTGGCTGTTCACGATCTCCTACACGGTCGTCGCGATCGTCATCCTGCTGGTCGACCCGCTCAAGGGCTCGCTGTCCAAGAGCCTGCCGAAGCCGAGCGCCACCTACGACGCGCTGCCGCTGCTGCTGATCGACGGCGCGCACGTGGTCGCGGTGATCGCGCTGGTCGGCTGCACGGGCGTCACCGCGTGGCTGGCGAGCAAGCGCGACCGCGAGGCCGGCGAGCTGCTCATCCCCGTCGCGCTCGTCGCGCTCGCGGGGGTGCTGGTGGTCAGCGGCACCCGCGGGTTCCTGCCCGCCCCGCTCGCGATCATCGCGCTCGGCGGCGCGGCGGGCCTCGTCTGGTACGGCGCGATGCGCACCATCCCGGTGTACGAGGACGACGAGGGCTACGACGAGTACGGCGAGGAGTACGCCGACGAGCCCGCCACCGGCTACGAGGAGCAGGCGTACGCGTCGCGCTCCGAGCCGGTCCCGGCGCCGACGCCGCCCGGCGACTCGCGGCGCGGCGAGCTGCGCTTCCCCGAGCCGGCGCCCGCCGAGGAGCTGCGCTTCCCCGACGCGCCCGCGCTGGAGGCCCCGGCCCCCGCGGTCCCCGCGGGCTTCGACCCGTCCGCCTTCGGCTCGGACCCGGCCGGCCCGACCAGCGTCGACGGCCCGCCGCCCGTCCCCGACTCCGTGCTGTCCGGCGGCCCCCTCGCGGGCCCGCTCGGCGGGCTCGGCCCGTCCGGTGCCCCGTCCGGAAGCGGCCTCCCCGACGGGTGCGGCCAGATCACCGTCTACACGCTGCTGGACGGCCGGGAGGACGCCTTCGACCGGCTCGCCGCCGAGCTGGTCAAGGCCGTCCGGGCCGTCGAGCCGGACACGCTGGTCTTCACCTGCCACGAGGTGGTGGGCGGCCCCACCCAGCGGATCTTCTACCAGCTGTTCCGGGACGACGCGGCGTTCGCGACGCACCGGCGCCAGCCGCACCTGCAGCGGTTCCTCGCCGAGTCGCGGACGCACGTCCTGGCCACGAACGTGATCGAGCTGCGGCTCGGCGCGGCCAAGCTGCCGCTGCCCGCGCCCGACCGCCAGGGGAGGTGACCATGCCGGCCGGCGCCCCGGACCGCGAGGTCCGCATCACGCTGCTCGGCAAGCCGGGCTGCCACCTGTGCGAGGACGCCCGCGCGATCATCGAGCGCGTCGCGTCCGAGCTGGACGTGCCGTGGGACGAGCGGGACATCACCCGGTCCGAGGAGGACACCCGGGAGTACTGGGAGCAGATCCCGGTCACGCTGATCAACGGCGTCCAGCACGACTTCTGGCGGGTCGACGAGAACCGCCTGCGCGCCGCGATCGCCAAGGCCCGCGGCACCGCCTGACCCGCACGCCCCGGGCGGCCCTCAACGGACCGCCGCCGGAGCACCGCCCGAGAGCCGCCGAGGCGCCCGCAGGGGTCACGGCCGGGCCCTGAAACAGCGGGCCGGTGAATGTCTCATCGGTCACACCGCGCCGCGGCGCGCCGGGCGGCCCGCCGCCGGTACGGTCACGAAACCCGCTGCTGGACGGGCTTTGGCCGGCGGTGCGCGTCCCGGGCGTCCCACCCGCTCGCCGGGGGGCACTTTGTGCGCGTATTCACAAAGGCTTAACCTGATGGATAGCCCTGGGGCGGTCCGGCCGCGGCCGTGCGGTCCGGCCACGAGCCGGGGTGAGGGGTTCTCGGGCCCCGCCCCCAGCGTCGAGCCCCGAAGAGCAGGCCGTGACATCTCGACAGAACCGCACGCACCGCGACCGCGCGGACCGCGGCATCCCCGAAGCCACCGTCGCGCGCCTGCCCGTCTACCTGCGGGCCCTCACCGGGCTCCAGGAGCGCGGTGTGGCGACCGTCTCGTCCGAGGAACTGGCCGCGGCGGCCGGGGTGAACTCGGCGAAGCTCCGCAAGGACCTGTCCCATCTGGGCTCCTACGGCACCCGCGGCGTCGGGTACGAGGTCGAGTACCTCGTCTACCAGATCTCACGTGAGCTTGGCCTCACCCAGGATTGGGTGGTCGCCATCATCGGTGTCGGTAACCTGGGCCGTGCATTGGCCGGTTATGGCGGATTCGCGTCCCGCGGATTCCGGGTGGCCGGCCTGCTCGACGCCGACGAGGCGATCGTCGGCCAGGAGATCTCCGGCATGACCGTGGAGCACACCGACCGGCTCGAGGACGTGATCGCCGATCACGGCGTGTCCATCGCCGTGATCGCGACCCCGGCGGCCGCCGCCCAGGGGGTGTGCGACCGCGTCGTCGCCGCGGGAGTGACGAGCGTCCTGAACTTCGCGCCGGTGGTGCTGTCGGTGCCGGACGGCGTCGACGTGCGGAAGGTCGACCTGTCCATCGAGCTGCAGATCCTCGCGTTCCACGAGCAGCGCAAGGCCGGGGGGCCGGACGACTACGCCCCCCTGGAGAGCGGCGACGCCCCTCCCGGCGCCACGCAGTACGTAGAGGCGGTTGAAGCATGAGCGGGACGGAGCGGCGCGGCGTCGCCTGGACTGAGGAGCGGCGGAAGCGAGGAACGAGCGACCAGAGCGACGAGGGAAGGCGGCGGCGAATGGAGCCGCGTAGGCTCGCGGGAGACGCAGCATGAGTGTGTTGGTGGTGGGGCTGAGTCACCGGAGCGCGCCCGTGCCGGTGCTGGAGCGCGCCGCGGTGACCGGGGACGACCTGGCGAAGCTGCTGCACGCGGTGCACGAGTCCGCGAACGTCGCGGAGGCGGCGATCGTGTCGACGTGCAACCGGGTCGAGATCTACGCGGTGGTCGACAAGTTCCACGGCGGCGTCTCGGCGATCTCCGAGCTGCTGGCGCTGCACTCCGGCGTGCCGCTGGACGAGCTGTCCCGGCACCTGTACGTGCACTACGAGGAGCGGGCCGTCCAGCACGTGTTCGCGGTGGCGTGCGGGCTGGAGTCGATGGTCGTCGGCGAGGGCCAGATCCTCGGGCAGCTGCGGAAGGCGTTCCGGCTCGGCCAGGACGAGGGGACGCTCGGCCGCGACCTGCACGACGTGCTGCAGCAGGCGCTGCGGGTCGGCAAGCGCGCGCACGCGGAGACCGGCATCGACCAGGCGGGCGCGTCGCTGGTCAGCGTGGGCCTGGAGGTCGCGCAGCGGCACCTCGGCCCGCTGGACGGCGTGCGGGCGCTGGTGGTCGGCGCGGGGTCGATGAGCTCGCTGGCGGCGACGACGCTGAGCCGGGCCGGGGCCCGCGAGGTCGTGGTCGCCAACCGCACGTACGCCAACGCGGCCCGGCTGGCGGAGTCGCTGGAGGTGCCGTCGCGGGCGGTGGAGCTGGCGGCGCTGGACGCGGCGATCGCCGACGCGGACCTGGTGGTGTCGTGCACGGGCGCGACGGGCCTGGTGCTGACGGCGCCGCAGGTGGCGGCGCAGGGCGTCGGGGCGGACGGCCGGGACCGGTTCTTCCTGGACCTGGCGCTCCCGCACGACGTGGACCCGGCCGTCGGCGCGCTGCCCGGGGTGCGGCTCGCCGGGCTGGACGAGCTGCGCACGGCGCAGGAGGCCGCGCGGGCGATCGGCCCCGAGGCGGTGGAGGCGGTCCGGCGGATCGTCCGGGACGAGGTCGAGGCGTTCCTCAGCGCGGCCCGCGCCGCGGCGGTCGCGCCGACGGTGGTGGCGCTGCGCACCAAGGCCGCGGCGGTCGTGGAGTCCGAGCTGACCAGGCTCGCGGGCCGGCTGCCGGAGCTGGACGAGCGGGCCGTCAAGGAGATCCAGCAGACCGTCCGGCGGGTCGCCGACAAGCTGCTGCACGCGCCGACCGTCCGGGTGAAGGAGCTGGCGGCGGCGCCGGGCGGCGACTCCTACGCCGACGCGCTGCGCCGGCTGTTCGACCTGGACCCGAAGGCGCCGGTGGCGGTCGCGCGCGCCGACATGCGCGCCGACGACGACGCCGGGGAGCCGGCGCCCGGGAGCGCTCCGGCGCCGTGGTGCGGGTGCGCGCGTT
>NZ_JBEYYT010000280.1:0-12683 GCF_040645715.1 Spirillospora sp. NPDC046719
CCCCTCCCCGGCCCGCCCCCGCGCGCCGCCCCCCCCCCGCTCGTTCTTCGCGGCCCGGGACCGCCTGGCCGGCTCGGCGCGCGGGGCCTCGCCGGGGTCGGCGCCCGGCGGTGACGCCTCGGCGCCGTCGGGCCATGGGCGCGAGACGTCCCGCGCCCGCATCGCCGCGGTCACGGTGATGCGCATTCCCGGCTGCCCCATATGCCGCCTCCTTCGCGTTTCCGAACTCCGGCTCGAACGTGGTCTTACCCACAGAGAACGCAGCTGGACCGTTGCAACACGTCACCGGTGGCCCGGATGCCCGCCCGCCGTCGCGAATGCTCGATACAGTGCCCGAGTCATGCTTCAACGACTGGTGCAGATGCTTCCGCCGCGGATCCGCGCCTTCCTGCGCAGGATCCCGCCGCTGGTCGCCCTGTACCGGGCGATGCGGCAGGGGAAGCTGACCAGGGAGCGGTACGTCTTCGCGGTGCTGGCCGTGGCGGCGATCGCCATCGGGATCGCGACGGGGCACGACGCCCGGGGGCTGGCGCCGTCCGGCGCCCTGGTGCTCATCGTCCTGGGCGGCGGCCTGCTGCTGAAGGTCCGCAGCCTCCTCGCGCTGCTGGCGGTCGTCATCGCGATGGTGTGCTACGACGCGTGGCGGGGCGTCGAGGCGATCGGCCCGGGCATCGTCGCGACGCTGTCGATCACCGCCGTGCTCGCGCTGACCCTCGCCCGCACCCGCCAGCAGCTCGGCGTGCAGGGGCTGCGCGGCGACTCGATGCTGCTGGAGCTGCGCGACCGGCTGCGCCGCCAGGGCGAGATGCCCGAGCTGCCGGACGGCTGGGCGGCGGAGGTCGTCATGCTCCAGGCGGGCGGCTCGTCCTTCGGCGGGGACTTCGTGGTCTCGTCGCTGGAGGGCGACACGCTGGAGGTCGCGCTGGTCGACGTGTCGGGGAAGGGCACGGACGCCGGCACCCGGGCGCTGATGCTGTCGGGTGCTTTCGGGGGATTGCTTGGATCGCTCCAACCCGACCGGTTCCTTCCCGCCTGCAACGTCTACCTCCAGAAGCAGCGCTGGGACGAGGGATTCGTCACGGCGGTGCACGTCGTCGTCGACCTGAAGACCGGGGAGTACACGGTCGGCTCGGCCGGGCACCCGCCCGCCGTCCAGTTCGACGCGGGCAGCGGCGCGTGGCAGGTCAGCCCGGCCAAGGGCGTTGTCCTCGGCATCGTGCCCGAGTTGCACTGCGTCCCCGACCACGGGACGCTCCGGCCCGGCGACGCACTGATGCTCTACACCGACGGCCTGGTCGAGTCGCCCGGCAGCGACCTGGACGCCGGGATCGACCGGCTGCTGGGCGAGGCCGAACGGCTCGTCCCGCAGGGTTTCGGCACCGGCGCCCGCGAACTGGTGGAGAGGATGGCGGCGGCCCGCGACGACGACTGCGCCCTCGTCCTCATCTGGCGCACCTAGGCGAAGCGAGCACAGTGCGACCGCGGGGCGGTCGCGCCGGCACAGTGCGGGTCCGGCGCGGGCGGGTCAGTGCCGCTTGCCCTTCCCCTTGCCCTTCGCGTGCTTGGCCTTGTTCTTCGGGACCTGTTTCGGCGCCTGCTTCGGCGAGTGCACCCGCACCGTCGCCCGCTTGGTCGGCCGGGGCGCGGTCGTCCGCGCCTTCTTCGTGGCGTGCGCGGACGCCGTCGGCCTCACCGGCGTCGAGGCGTGCCCGTGCGGATCCCCTTTCGCCTGCGTCAGCCCGAGGATGACCGCGCCGACCAGGACGGTCCCCGCGGCGGCCCCGGCCGCGGCGAGCACCCGGGCGCGGTTGATGGACAGCGTGCCCGCGATGCCCATCGGGTTGAACGCCCGCGTGTCGGTGGACGCGGCGTCCGACGCCACGGACGGGTGCGACGCCTTCCCCGTCGCCCCGTCGGGCGGCGTCGTCTTGGGCCGCGGCCCCCGCACCCCGTCGGGCGGCGAAGACGGCACCGCGGCGGGCGCCCCGTTCGGCGGCGCCGCCGGCCAGTCGCCCGCCTGCGGCTGCTCCACCAGCCTCAGCAGCAGGTCCGAGGCGCTCGGCCGGTCCGCCGGGTCGTGCGACAGCGCCGCCCGGACGGCCGGCAGCAGCGGCTCCGGC
Organism: Spirillospora sp. NPDC046719; assembly: GCF_040645715.1. Taxonomy (NCBI): domain Bacteria; kingdom Bacillati; phylum Actinomycetota; class Actinomycetes; order Streptosporangiales; family Thermomonosporaceae; genus Spirillospora; species Spirillospora sp. NPDC046719. Next base: position 2,121 of record NZ_JBEYYT010000280.1, read on the forward strand.
AGCCCGGACAGGTCGGGCGCGGCGTCGGTGACCCGCAGCGCCGCCGGGTCGCCGCCGAACGGCATCCGGCCGGTGCCGGCGTGCGCGATCAGGCAGCCCCACGCGAAGATGTCGGCGGCCGGGGTCGCCGGGCCGCCGCGCAGCACCTCCGGCGCCATCCAGCCGGGCGTGCCGAGCACCTTGCCGGTCGCCGCGGTGACGCCGCCGGAGTCCTGGCTGCGCGCGATCCCGAAGTCGATGACGCGGCAGCCCGACAGCGTCAGCATCACGTTGGCGGGCTTGAGGTCGCGGTGCACCAGTCCCGCCGCGTGGATCGCGGCCAGCGCCGAGGCGACGCCGACCGCCACGCCGTGCAGGTCCGCGGGCGGCAGCGGCCCGCCCGAGCTGAGCCGCTGGTGCAGCGAGATGCCGCCGACGTAGTCGGTGACGAGGTAGGGCCGGCCGTCGTCCTCACCGTGCGCGAGGACCCGCGCCGTGCAGAAGGACGCGACCCGGCTCGCCAGGTCCGCCTCGTCCTTGAACCGCCGCCGGTACGACTCGTCCCCGGCGAGGTGCGGATGGATGGTCTTCACCGCGACGCGCCCGCCGGACACCGGGTCGGTGCCGAGATACACGGTGCCCATGCCGCCCGAGCCGAGCCGGCCCAGCAGCGTGAGCCCGCCGACCGTGCGCGGGTCGGCAGGCTCGAGCGGCCGAATGTCTCCGTCCATGGCGGTGTTCCCGACTCCCTTGCGTCTCCTGCGTCCACCCATCCCCATTCATCGGCAGAATATGGCCCGTTCCCCCAGGAAGAACTGGAAACGTGATCGTCACGCCGATGTAGCGTCCAGTCCACAGGGGACGGGCAGAGTAGGACTCGTTCGACAGCGAGCCCGATCCCGTCGGAAATCCTCCTCGGCGCGCGGGCGGAGGGCGAGCTGGCGGCACCGAAGGCGATGCCCGCGCGGGCGGCACCCCAGGGGTGGGAGGCGCCGTCCGTGCGGGCATCGGCCACCCGCGCGGCGCGAGGTTTCACCGGGCAATGGTCCGGTAACAACCAGTTCTGCGCACTCCTCCCGGGCGCTGGGACGCGGCGCGGCGCCGGCGTCCGCGTGACGGGAGGGGGAGAGCGCCGGGGTGCGGGTTCTCGGGAAGAGGCTGTCGCCCTCCTACTGGTCGGTGCGGGCCCGGATCACCGCCGCCGCGACCCTGATGGTCGCGATCGTGCTCGTCGCCGGTGTCGTGGTCTTCTACACGGCCGTCCAGCGGACCGTGTACCGCGGCCTGCACGGGCGCGGTGCCCTCGTGGTCGGCGACCTGGTCACGCTGGTCCGCGAGACCGACCCGCACGGGGTGCTGCCGGTGCGGGACGCCGGTTTCCCGCTGCTGCAGGTGGTGGACGACCAGGGGCGCGTGCTCGCCTCCAGCGAGGCGCTGCGCGGCCGTCCCCCGCCGAAGGTGCCGCCCCCCAGGATCCCGGGCCGTCTCGAGGACCACGTCATCCGCTCGCCGCGCTTCCAGACGGACGTCTACGTGGTCGGAGAACGGGTGGCGACGTCGTTCGGCTGGCGGACCGTGTACGCGGGAGCCCCGCTGACGCCGTTCACCAGCAACAGGGGCGCGTTCATCGGGCTGCTCGCGGGGGCGGTGCTGGTCGGGACCGCGCTGGTGGCGTGGATCGTGGCGGCAGCGGTGCGGCGGGCGCTGCGGCCGGTGCGGGAGATGAGCGACCAGCTGGCGCACATCACCGGCGGCGAGCCCGGCCGGGTCTCCGTCCCGGAGGCGGCCGACGAGGTGTCGGAGCTGGCGCAGTCGGTGAACCTGACGCTGCACCGGCTGGAGGGCGTCATGGAGCGGCAGCGCGGGTTCGTCGGGGACGTCTCGCACGAGCTGCGCAGCCCGCTGACCGGGCTGCGGACGCAGCTGGAGCTGGCGCTGCAGCACCCGGAGGACGAGGACTGGCCGGCGGTCGCGCGGGCGGCGCTGGCGGACGCCGACCGGTTGCAGGGCATCGTCACCGACCTGCTGATCCTGGCGAAGCTGGGCGCGGGCGTGCACGTCGAACGGGAGCGGGTCGACTTCGGCGCGCTGGTGCGGACCGAGGCGGCGCGGCGGGACCGGCGCGTCCCGGTGGAGATCGACGCGGCGGAGGGGATCACGGTCCGGGCGACGCCGGAGCAGCTGGCCAGGCTGCTGACGAACCTGCTGGACAACGCCGAGCGGCACACCCGGTCGCGGATCTGGGTCACCGCGGCGCGGGACGGCCCGGACGCGGTGCTGGAGGTGCGCGACGACGGATCGGGCATCCCGCCCGAGGACCGGGAGCGGATCTTCTGGCGGTTCCAACGGCTGGCCGAGGGACGGCGCCGCGACAAGGGCGGCACCGGCCTCGGCCTGACCATCTCCCGCGACATCGCCCGCGCGCACGGCGGGACGCTGGTGGCCGCCGACGGCGACGGCGGCGCCCGGTTCGTCCTGCGCATCCCCGCGGAGGACGACGACTAGCGGCCCGGCGCGCTCAGGCGAGGGCGAGGCGCGCTCAGACGAGGCCGGCGCGCGCTCAGACGAGGGCGGGGCGGCGGCGGGCGTGCCCGGTGGCCTGCTCGAACGCGTGCCCGATCCGCAGGACGGCGAGGTCGGCGCGATGCGGCCCGACGATCTGGAGCCCGACGGGCAGGCCGCCGGAGGTGAACCCCGCGGGCACCGACAGCGCGGGCGAGCCGGTCGCCGACACCAGGAAGCACGACCGCATCCACTCCAGGTAGTCGGGCATGGCGTGCCCGGCGACCTCGTCCGGATACTCCAGGTCCGCGTCGAACGGCGGCACCTGGCTGACCGGCGCCAGCAGCGCGTCGTAGCGGCCGAAGAACTCCCGGACGCGGTGGAACAGCGCGGTGTGCAGCACCTCGGCGCGCCCGACGTCGGCGGCGGTGAGGGCGCGGCCCTCCTCGATGTTGCGGGCGAGGGACGCCTTGAAGTCGGCGCGGCGCTCGTCCAGCAGCGGGCCGAGGACGATGTCCCAGTGCCAGGCGCGCAGCGTGCGGAACACCTCGTCGGCGCCGGTCAGGTCGGGGCACGCCTCCTCCACGACGCAGCCGAGATCGGTGAGGACCTTCACGGCCGGTTCGAGGACGGCGGTGACGGCGGGGTCGACCGGGACCGCGCCGCCGAGGTCGGGCGCCCATGCCAGCCGCACGCTGGACATGTCCCGGTCGAGGGGGACGTCGAACGCGGAGCCGGGCGTCTCCAGGGCGATGGGGCTGCGCGGGTCGGGGCCGGCGAGCACCGACAGCAGGAGCGCCGCGTCCGCGACCGACCGCGCCATCGGCCCCTGCACGCCCATGGTCGACCAGCCCGCCGGGACCGGCCACGACGGCACCCGGCCGGGCGACGGCCGGAACCCGACCACGTTGCAGAACGACGCCGGGTTGCGCAGCGAGCCGCCCATGTCGCTGCCGTCGGCGAGCGGGTGCATCCCGCACGCCAGCGCGGCCGCCGCGCCGCCGCTGCTGCCGCCCGCCGACCGCGACGGGTCGTAGGGGTTGCGGGTCAGCCCGAACAGCGGGTTGAAGGTGTGCGACCCGGCGGCGAACTCCGGCACGTTCGTCTTGCCGAGCGTGATGACGCCCGCCGCTCGCATCCGCTCGACGACCAGTTCGTCGGCGTCCGGGACGTGGTCGGCGAAGATCGGCGACCCGGACGTGGTGCGGATCCCGGCGGTGGCGTGGGTGTCCTTGTGCGCGACGGGCAGCCCGTGCAGCGGCCCCGGCTCCGCGCCGGACGCGAGCCGCTCGTCGGCGGCGCGGGCCTCCTCCATCGCCCGTTCGGGGACGAGCGTGACGACCGCGTTGACGTGCGGGTTCGTCCGTTCGATCTGGTCGAGGTGCGCCTGCACGACTTCCCGCGCGGACAGGTCGCGGTCGCGGACGCGGCGGGCGAGGTCGCGGGCGGAGGAGAAGCAGATCTCGTCGCGTTCCGAAGGCAACGGCGTTTCCCTTCGCTGAACTGTGGGCGATCCCAGTGTCCCCCCCCGGGTGACCGTCCGGCCGCGCTCGCGGTCATCATTCTGGGAAGGCGGTCATCGTCCAGGAAGGCCGGAGGAGGTGCGGTGACGGAACGGGTCGGCGCTCGGGAACTGCTGCGGCGCGTGCTGGACGAGGACGGCTGGACGTCCTGGGACGATCCGCCCGCCGGGCAGCCCGCCCCCGGCACCCCGTACGGGGACGACCTCGCCGCCGCCCGCGAGCGCGCCGGCACCGACGAGGCGGTCCTGACCGGCGAGGGGCTGCTGCGCGGCCGGCGGGTCGCGTTCGTCGTGTCGGAGTTCCGGTTCCTGGCCGGGTCGATCGGGGCCGCCACCGCGGACCGGATCGTCGCCGCCGTCGAGCGCGCCACCGCCGAGCGCCTGCCGCTGCTCGCCGCGCCGTCCTCGGGCGGGACGCGGATGCAGGAGGGGACCGCCGCGTTCGTCCAGATGGCCCGCATCACCGCCGCTGTCATGGCGCACCGCGCCGCCGGGCTGCCCTACCTCGTCTACCTGCGGCATCCCACGACGGGCGGGGTGTTCGCGTCGTGGGGGTCGCTCGGGCACGTGACGGCCGCCGAGCCCGGCGCGCTGATCGGGTTCCTGGGGCCGCGCGTCTACGAGGGCCTATACGGGGAGCCGTTCCCGCCCGGCGTCCAGGTCGCCGAGAACCTGGCGGCCAAGGGGCTCGTGGACGCCGTCGTGGGCTTGGACGATCTGGCGGAGGTGGCGTCGCGCGCGCTGTCCGTGCTGTGCGCGCCGTCCGCCCGGCCCGGACGCCCGCCTCGGGACGCCGCGGCGGCGCCGGGTGGCGCGCCCGCCGGCGACGATGCCTGGGAGTCGATCGAACGGTCCCGCCGCCCGGACCGTCCCGGCGTGCGGGAACTGCTCCGGTACGGCGCCGCGGACGTCACGCCGCTGTCGGGCACCGGGCAGGGCGAGGCCGGACGGGGACTGACGCTCGCGCTGGCCCGGTTCGGCGATGCGCCGTGCGTGCTCGTCGGGCAGGACCGGCACGGCCAGCGCGCCGGGCACCCGCTCGGCCCGGACGGCCTGCGCGTGGCGCGGCGCGGCATGGGGCTGGCCGCCGAACTCGGGCTCCCGCTGGTCACCGTGGTGGACACGCCGGGCGCGGCGCTGTCCGCGGAGGCGGAGGAGGGCGGGCTCGCGGGGGAGATCGCCCGCTGCCTCGCCGACCTGGTCACCCTCGCGGCGCCGACGCTGTGCCTGCTGATGGGCGAGGGGACGGGCGGCGCCGCGCTGGCGCTGCTGCCCGCCGACCGGGTGCTCGCGGCCCGGCACGGCTGGCTCGCGCCGCTGCCGCCCGAGGGCGCCTCGCTGATCGTGCACCGGACGCCGTCGCGGGCCGCGGAGATGGCCGCGTCGCAGGGCGTCCGGTCCGCCGACCTGCTGCGGGACGGCCTGGTCGACGCCGTGGTCGACGAGCGCCCCGACGCCGCCGACGAGCCGGAGGAGTTCTGCCGCCGCGCCGCCGCCGCGATCGGACGGGAGTTGACCGGTCTGGCCCCGGGCACCGCCGCGGCGCGGCAGGCCCGCTACCGGCCGTCCCGTTGACCCCATTTCATTCGGATTCGTACGATTCGCGGGGAAGGAGGTGCCGGTGCGCGCCCTGCTCATCCAGCACGACCACGTCTCGCCCGCCGGCCCGGTCACCGACCGGCTCGCCGCGCGCGGCTACGACGTCGAGGAACTGGCGGTCGTGCCCGCCGAGCGGTACCTGACGCCGGACGTGCGCCTGGAGTACCCCGACCCCCTCGACTGGGACCTCATCGTCCCCATGGGCGCGCCGTGGTCGGTGAACGATCCCGGCGTCGCGTCCTGGGTCGTCCCGGAACTCGCCATGCTCGCCAAGGCGCACGCGGCGGGCGTCCCGCTGCTGGGCGTCTGCTTCGGCGGCCAGGCCCTCGCCGCCGCCCTCGGCGGCCGCGTCGAGCGCGCGCCGCGTCCCGAGGTGGGCTGGGTGGACGTGGACACCGACGACCCGTCGCTCGTCGGCCCCGGCCCCTGGTTCCAGTTCCACTACGACCGCTGGATCCTGCCGCCCGGCGCCGTGGAGATCGCCCGAAGCGAGGTCTGCTCGCAGGCGTTCGTGCTGGGCCGCGCGATGGGCCTGCAGTTCCATCCCGAGATCACCGTCGCCGAGTTCGGCCTCTGGCTGGCCCACGGCGGCGACGCCGAGATGCGCGCCGCGGGCGCCGACCCCACCGCGATCATGGCCGATCTGCGCCGCACCGAGGCCGCCTCCATCGCCCGCACCACCGCCCTCCTCGACGCCTACCTCGCCCGCGTGGCCGCCGCCTGAGCCGGACGCTCGCCGCCGGACGATCAGCCGCCGCGCGGACCCGGGCGCGGGAACCTCCGCTCGGAAGGGCGATGCCGGGTGCCTCGCCGGCGGCGCGGGACGGTCGAGGCGAGGACCGCGGCGAGCGCGGCCAGGGCGGCGAGCGCCGCGAGGCTCCACGCGGCGAGCCGGTGGGCCTTGCAGTTCCGTGCGGAGACCAGGTCCCGGGCGGCCGGGCGGCCGGGCTCGGTGTTGTCCGGCATGTGATCGCTTTCCTGTTCTGAGGGATCCCCCTGACGCCCTCTTGGCGACAGCATGTCACGGCACGGCTACGCAACGCATCGGGGTGAACTCTTACAGCGCTCCGGAGTGCGGCAGGTCACACGACCGGTCAGACGCCCAGCACGTCGTCCCCGGCAAGACCTGCACACCTACGTCAACGACGAGCTGGCAGGCGGCACCCCGGCGAACTCGCGCCGGGCGACGTCGTGGGGGCGCGGACGGCTCCACTGCCGATCCGCGGCGCCCGCGACGCGCAGCTGACCGCCCCGGAAGGGGGCGTCTCCATGGCGTTCGTCGGCGACTGGGAGTCTCACGGGGCCTGCAAACCGCACCGCTGAGCCTCCGAGGCTTTCGGTCACCGCCGTTCCGGCCCGCAGTCGTGCTCCAACTCCGTCCGAGATGCTGCCCGCCGAACCACATCCGCGGGCGGTGGGCGCGAGGCTCGAAGCGGCTGTCGAACGCGAAGTGCCTTCCCGGCACGAGACGGGCGAGCCGCGCCAGAGCAGGTCTCAAAACCTTGAGTTGCTCGTCCAGGATCGCGCCGCGTACTGGTCGCGACTCCGGCTGGACCCCAGGCATCCCTCGGACAGCAGGTCGAGCATGCCTAGGTCGCGAGCGGGGCCGCGGCGCGAGGACAGGGACGGCGGCGAGGCGGATCAGGGTCGTGACCAAGGCGATCGCGCCCAGCTGCATCAGCTAACCGGGCCACGGGGTGAGCGGGGTCCTGGTTGCCGGAAGCGCGTACTCGCGGGACTCGCGCAGCGTGATGTCGCACTCCGGGCGGGTGTGCGGGTCAGACGCGGGGGCGGCGACCCGAGCGACGCGGCGGGAACGGCGACTCGGCCCGCAGCGCCTCCCGCCGGGCGTCGCCCTCTTCCTCCAAGTGCTCGACCACCGAGCGCAGCGTCTGAGCCAGCGCCCGGTTCTCGTCCCTGCTCAGCCGTTCCACCACGAACGCCTCCTCGGCGTTGAACGCCGGGAACAGCCCGCGCATCAGCTCTTGGCCCTTGTCGGTCAGCCGCAGCAGGACGAGGCGTCCGTCCGTCGCGTGCGAGCCGCGCTCGATCAGCCCGCGCCCCTCCAGGGTCTTGACCACGCCGGTCAGCGTTCCCTTGGAGATCCCGGCCTCCTCGGCGACGTGCCGGGTCTCCATCTCGTCCCAGATCCACACGACCCACAGCACGACGAACGCCGTCCAGGTGAGGTCCGCGCCGCGCAGCACCGAACTCTCGAAGTGCTGCCGGATCGCGGCGGCGGCGCGGTAGATGTTCGAGACCGCCATCATCGCGTCATGGCGCAGCGGCACGTCGCCGAGCCGCCGCTGGACGGCCTGCTCGGTCTCTTGCAATGTGTGATGGCCGGTCACGCGCGTTCCTCCCCGGATGCGGCCCGGCGCCTCCGTGCGGGCCGACTGCGAATCTACCCTTGGTCAACGCTCGTTTGGGCCCGTACGTTCATGGCGAGCGAACTTATGCCTGCCCGAACAATCCGTGGCACCGCAGTCCCGCACCGGCCCTGGAGCTGCGGCGATCCCTGAAGTCGTGTCTCCTCGTCCTCCGGCACCGGACGCCGCCGCATCGGCGCCCCCGACACCGTGTTCTTCGTCGTCGCGGCGTTCGCTCCCGTGACCGTCGCCGCCGGCGGGCTGCCGACCTCCTTCACCGTCACCGGCGTAGTCGGCATCCCGCTGCTGTACGTGATCCTCGCCGTCTTCACCGGCGGTACGCCGCGATGGGCCGTTCGATCACCAACGCCGGCCCCTTTCACAGTTACATCACCCACGGGCTCGGAAGCGTCGCCAGCGTCGGCGCCGCCTTCATCAAGCTCATCTCCTACAACGCCATGCAGATCGACCGGCACGGGCGGTTCGGCTTCACGCCTCCGACCTCGTGAACTCCGAGACCGGCCTTGACCTGCCCTGGTAAACGTCGCGCTGCTCGACGTCGCCGTCCTCGGCGTGCTATTCGCTGTCGAACTCCTCACCGTCCTGGTCTTCGGCCTCGACGCGAACCACGGCGCCATCCGAGCCACCTTCCGCCTCGCCAGGCTGGCTTCACGGGGTTTGAGGCTGCCGCCCTCTACAGTGAGGAATGCCGCGACCTGCGCCGGATCCTCAGCCGTGCCACCTGCATCGTCGTGGCCGTCATCGGCGTGTTCTACGCCTTCACAGCCTGGGCGATTAACGTCGGCACCAGCACGTCCGGCATCATCAGACGCGCCAGAAGGACGGGTCCGGTCTCGTCTTCGGCCCTCTCCGAAGAGCACGTCGGGGGCTTTTCGCCGACCACGCCCAGATCTTCCTGGGCACTGGCACCAGCTTCTTCGCGGCGCTTCGGTCTTTTCGCAACGCTGTGACCGGTGCTTCTTCTCACTTGGCCGCGAAGGCGTCCTGCCCGGTCCGCCGAGCCGGCCCCACGTCGCCGGACGGCTCCCCACACATCGGATCGCTGGCCCGGACTGTGGTCACTGCGGTCGTCGTGATGATCTTCGCCTCCTCCGGCAAGGAACCCGTCCTCAACGTTCTTCAAGTGGTTCGCCAAGCTTTGCGCGCTCGGCGCCATCCTCCCGGTGCCCTGACCTTGGTGGCCGTCGTGGCCTGGTCCGCGTGCGACCACCGCAGCGGAAACGCCTGGAACAGCCTCATCACCCGGCTGCTTGTGCGGGACTGGGCGCCGTCTTCGTCGCCAGCCTGCTCCACTTCAACGCGCTGCTCGGCGCTGAGAAAGGCTCCGCGCTCACGTGGGTGCTGCCCGGACTCATTCTCGTCGCCGCCGTCCTGGGCATGAGCTTTGCTGCCTATCTCGGGCTGACCCGTCCCAGCTCCCATGCTCGACTCGGAAAGTCGCCTAAGAGATCGGCTCGTAGTCCAGCCAGACGTCCTGAAGGAACTCTTCTCGACGGTTCGCGTGCCCGACACTGCTGAGCCGGAAATAGAGCGCGCGCCGTGTCCGGTCGGATTCGTAGTTGCCGCCGATATTATGGCCAAGGAGATAATGTGCGAGCAGTAGATCTCCGGCGCGCCCTGTGATCTGCACGGGCTCCGGAAGGTCGATCTTCGGGTACGCGCAGAACATTCGCGGGCCGTGCCGGCGGAAGTACTCGGCGTGCTTCAGATGCGTGCCCGGCCAGACCCACAGATTGCCGGAGTTCTCGCCGAGCTGGTCGGTCATCAGGATCCCGGCAAGCATGGTGAAGGTGCCGCGGACGGGCCCGCCGGCCGGCTCGGCATTGGCGGCGTCGATGTGAGGGGCGCCGGGGCGGTGCGAGTACGGCGGGATGTTCAACGAGATCTGCACCTGCCCGGGAAGCTCTAGGGTGCCGTGGCCCACCAGCTCCTCGGCGAAGCCGAAGGCGGAGCTGCCGGTGAGAGGCGCGATCAGGGCCGGCTCGCCCTCGGTGTCGAGAAAATAGAAGTGGGCCCCGCGCTTGTCGGCGGCGGGTGGTGCCGCAGCGGTGATCTCGTTGATCCGCTGCACTGCCGAGTCCAGGACGTCACCCGTCACCACCTGCGGGACCACGAGGTAGCCCCGCTCCACGAACTCGTCAATCTGCGCGTCGCTCAACATCCGATCGACCATAGACAGCCCGTCCGGCCGAGAGCGACTGAATAACGCGCGCCGGGGCCGGGCATCGTTGGGGGCTGCATGGCTCTGGGACTTGCCAGGAGCGACGGTCCTCGGGGTTGGTGTGTGCGCTGGTAGTTGGGCCGTGGCTGGGGCCTCGGGTCGGCGGCGGGAGGTGACCCGCATCGGCATCGGCATCGGGGTGGGGCGAAAGGGCGGCATGAAACTGTTCGGGCGTTGGGCGGTAGGCGGAGGAGTGTTCGAGTAGTCCTCGGGATGGTGTTCGGGTGTTTTTCGTGAGGTGCTATTCCGATGGGGCAAGAGGGGTGTTCGGGTGGTGGGGTGGCGCTTGCGTACGGGGCCGCCCCTCCAAAGTCAAGGGCGCCTTCGGCGTCGCTTCGCGATGGACTTCG
>NZ_JBEYYT010000281.1:0-12613 GCF_040645715.1 Spirillospora sp. NPDC046719
CGTCCCGCGCCGCCGCGCCGAGCCGTCCGGGCAGGTCGGGCGGGACGCCGGGGTCCGGCCGGTGTACGAGGACGCCGCGACCGACCGCCAGCTCGCCGCGCTCCGCCGCCGCGAGCTGGACCTCGCCGTGGTGACGCTGCCCGCCGACCTCGCCGGGCTGGCGTCCGAGACCGTCCACGACGAGCCGCTCGGCGTCCTGATGGGGGACGGCCACCGGCTCGCCGCGCGGGACGCGGTCGCGTGGCGCGACCTGGCGGGGGAGCGGCTGCTGTGGTTCGACCGCGGGCTCGCGTCCGGCTACCACGACGCGGTGCTCGGCGCATGCCGCGCCGCGGGCTGGGACCCGGAGACCCGCGTCTCCACGGCGCGGCGCGCGGTGGCCCGCGCCGAGCTGACCTCGGGGGAGCCGGTCGTCGCGCTGCGTCCCGCGTGGGCGGCGGAACCCGGGCTCGTGTGGCGGCCGCTCGCCGGGGACGCGCCGCGCCTGAGGTTCGCGCTCGCCTGGCGCCGTGACGCGGGTCACGCGTACGCCGAGGCGATCGCCCGCCGTCTGCGGCGTTAGGCGGGACCTCACCCGCCCTAGGCGGCGCCTCGTGGACGGGACGGCGCGGCGCGGCGTTCACTGCCGGCATGTTCCTGTTGCTGCTGCACTACGACGACGGCGTCCTCGACGAGCTGGACGCGCTGATCCCCGAGCACTACGCGTACGTCGACCGGCACATGAGGGCCGGGACGTTCCTGCTCACCGCCCGCCGGGACCCGCGCGTCGGCGGGGTGATCCTCGCGGCCGGCACGGACCGCGCCCGCGTCGAGGAGATCACCGCCGAGGACCCGTTCCTGCGCACCGGACGCGTCCGCTACGAGGTCATCGCGATCGAGCCGACGCGCTCGGCGCTCGCCGGCATCACGGTGTGAGCAGGCCGGGCAGCTCGTCCAGGGACGTGATGCGGGGCACGTCCAGGCCGTCCGGGACGGGGCCGGCGGAGCGGTCGAGCCAGACGCCCGCCAGCCCGGCGGACGCCGCGCCCCGCGCGTCCACGTCCAGCCGGTCGCCGACGTAGACGACGTCGCGGGCGGGCAGGCCGAGCCCGGCGCAGGCGACGCGGAAGATCTCCGGATGCGGCTTGGCCGCGCCGGTCTCGGCGGAGGTCACCAGGTACGCCAGCCGCTCCGCCAGCCCGATCCGCTCGATCTTCGCGCGCTGCTGCCCGGCGGCCCCGTTGGTGATCACGCCGAGCCGCAGGCCGCGCTCCGCCAGCGCCGCGACGGGACCGGGCGCGTCGGGGAACGGGCGCCACGCGGCCGCGTACCGTGCCGCGTATCCGCGGATCCACGCGTCGGCGCGCGCTTCGTCCCAGTCGCCGAGCCCCAGCTCGCGGGCCAGCGTGATGATCCGGATGCGCCGCTGCTCGGGGAACGTCAGCTCGCCCGCCAGGTACCGGTCGACCGAGGCGTCGACCAGCTCCAGCCAGCGCCGGACGAGCCGCTCGGGGTCCTCGTCGGGGAACGACGCGGTGATCGCCTCGGCCGCCGCGCCGGCGTGGTCGAGCAGCGTCCCGTCGAGATCGAACAGGACCGCCCGGGGCGACGGGGGGACCGCTCGCGGCGCCGGGCCGCCGGTCATGTGAAGATCCCGGCTTCGGCGAGGGCGCGCGCGGTCTCCACGACGGACGCGCGCCGGCGCGCGAGGGCGGCCTCGTCGTCGTCCTCGTCCAGGATGAGCCGCCGCAGCTGCGGCACGGCGAAGTTCCACACGACGAGACCGATGATGGTGAAGATCCGGTCCTGCGTGACGCGCGTGCCCTCCGCGCCGGCCGGTGCCCGCACGACTCCGGCGGCCTGGAACTCGCAGAGCCGGGCGCGGTAGTCCTCGCGGCGCTCCGGCTCGCCCTGGACGTCGTCGCCGCCCTCCAGGGCCTCCCACAGCAGCAGCCGGACCAGCTCCGGGTTCTGCCCGTACCAGTCGAACAGCCGGCCGATCCCCTCGGCGAAGTCGTCGCTGCGGAGGTCGGCGCCGTGGCAGACCTCGTCCACCTTGCACCGGACGACCTCGCCGAACAGCTTCTCCTTGCCGCCGAAGTAGAGGTAGATGGCCTGCTTGTTGGCGCGGGCCTTGAGCGCGATGCGCTCGATCCGGGCTCCCGCCAGCCCGTGCGCGGCGAACTCGGCCGTGGCGGCGTCGAAGATCCGCCGCCGGGTGGCCTCCGCGTCGTACGTCATGCCCTGAATTAAACCATCCGGTTGACTTCGGCGGCTCGCTGGGCCAGGGTAAACCAACCAGATGTTTTATTTGAGGAGAACGCGATGACCACCACCGAGGCGCCGATCCCGGTCCGCTCGCCGCTGCCGCAGGCCCTCGCCGGGCAGACCGCCGTCATCATCGGCGGGAGCTCCGGCATCGGCCTGGCCGCCGGCGCGATGCTGGCCTCGCTCGGCGCGCGGGTCGTGCTGACGGGCCGCGACAAGGCACGGCTGGACGCGGCCGTCGAGCACGCCCGCGCGGCGGGCCCGGACGCCGAGGTCCTGGGCGTGGCGGGCGACGCCGCCGACGACGCCGCGGTCGAGGAGACCTTCGAACGCGCCGGCACCGTGGACCACGTCCTGCTGACCGCCGGCAGCATCGCCGGCCCCGTGCCGATCACCGAGGTCACCCGGGACGGCGCCCGCCAGGCGTTCGAGGGGCGGCTGTGGACCGCGCTCGCCGCCGCGCGGGCGGCGGTGCCGAGGATGAACGCGGGCGGGTCGATCACGCTGACGTCCGGCGGCCTGGTGGTCCGGCCGCGGCCGGGCATGACGCTGCTCTCGGCCGTCGGCGGCGTCGAGACCCTCACCCGCGCCCTGGCCGTGGAGCTGGCACCGCGCCGGCTCCGCGCGAACACCGTCCGCTACGGGATGTTCGACACCCCGCTGGCGCGCGGCGTGATGGGCGCCGGCGCCGGCGGGGCCGGGGACGACGCCGTCGCGGAGGCGGGCCGGCAGACCCCGCTCGGCCGCCTCGGGACGGCGGACGAGGCCGCGGCCGCCGTGCTGTTCCTTATGGCGAACCCGTACATGACGGGGGAGATCCTCACGATCGACGGCGGCCAGGACCTCTAGGGCCGGCGCCGACGTCACGGCGAGCCGGGAGACCGGCGATCCGGAAAACCGGTGGGCCCCGCGGTGGCCGGTTTGCGACCATTCGGGGGTGGACTTCGCCGGAGACTTCGAGACGCACGTGACCGTCCGCCCCGCGGCCGCCGGGGCGGTCGCGGGGTGGGCGGTCGCGCGCGGCCTGAAGTTCGTCCACATCGTCCTGGAGCGCGGCCGGGTGGCGTCGCAGCCGATGCTCACGCTGCGCACCCGCGGCACGCTGGACGACGCCCTCGCCGACGCCGCCCGGACCACCGCCGACCTGCGCGCGGACGGGTTCGAGGTGGCGCGGGTGAAGGTCGAGGCGGCGCCGTGGAACGCGGGCGTCCCCGCCGACGACGCCGACGCGCTCGGGCCCGCGTACTACTTCGAGCACCACCTCAAGCTGCTGCTGGAGCCCGGATTCGACGCGGGCGCGCTGGCCGGCGCCGCGCGCCCGCACGCCGCGCACCTGTCCCGCAACGCCCGGCGCGTCCGCGCCGACGGGCGGCAGGAGCGGTTCGTCACGCAGCGCTGCCGGTGCGTGGGCTCCCGCACGGCGGCCCGCCGACTGGACGCGCTGGCCGGCGCGCTGCGGGCGCGCGGCCACGAGATCGTCTCGGTGGAACGCGAGTTCGTCGTCCACGACGGCGACGCGTCGCTGGACGACGGCTGGATCGAGGAGCCCGCGCGGTTCGAGCGGTCAGAGGAGCTTGCGCGGTTCGAAGAGGAGACGCGATGACGGAGGACACACCGCTCCTGGGCATGGGGCCGCACGAGCCCACCCTGGAGGAGATCGCGCACGAGGGCGCGCTCGACCACGTCCTCGCGGCGATCTCCGGGTCGAGGTGGGGCGGGCATCTCGTCCTGCGCGGCAGCGCGCTGATGCGCGCCTGGTACGGGCGGGACGCCCGCATGCCGCACGACCTCGACTTCATCGTCGACTCCGAGGTGTGGAGGGACGACGAGTTCCAGACCGACGAGATCTTCGAGGACCTCTTCCTCGACGTCGAGTACGCGCCCCGGACCGACCTGATGGACGGCCTGCGCTTCGTCCCGAGCCGCGTCGAGCGGTCGTCGATCCACGCCTACGGCGCGCGGGAGACCATGGTCCGCGACCGGCCGGACGACCGCTGGGGCTTCCGGCTCACGCTGCCCTGGCACTGCGGCGGCGTGAGCGGGCAGGTCCAGGTCGACTTCGCGTTCGACGAGAAGCTGCACGTCCCGCCGTGCCGGACCGCCGTGCCCCGCCCGTCGGGGGACGCGCCGCTGCTCCTCAAGGCCGCCACGCCCGAGCAGTCGCTGTGCTGGAAGCTGCACTGGCTGTGGCTCGACTCGCGCCCGCTGTCCAAGGACCTGTACGACGTGTGGCTGCTCAGGAACGTCCGGCCCTCGCCGTCGCTGCTGGACAGGACGACCGGGCTGGACGACGCGGCGTCCATCATCGGCACCCGCTGGCTCCACGCCGAGCTCGCCCGCTGGGACGGGCTCGACTGGACGGGGTTCCGCGCCGAGCATCCGATGGTCCGCGGTACGGCACGGGACTACCTGAAGGCCGTCGAGGACGACCTGGTGCGCCCCCTGTTCGACCGGGAGGCGCCGGCCCCGCCCGCACGGCCGGCGTGACGGCGTGGGCCCGGCGCGAGGCACCGGCGCATGGAAGGGCCCCTGACCGGCGTCCGGTTTCGGTCAGGGGCCCGTCGGGCTCGGCCGCGCTTCAGAGGGCGCTGGGAGGGCGCGCCCCGGGGAGCCGCGTCAGCCGAGGCCGTTCTTGATGGCGGCGATCAGCTCGCCGCCCGTCGTGTCGCCGCTCAGCTCCCAGAAGAAGGCGCCGCCGAGGCCCTGCCCCTTGGCGTAGGCCATCTTCCCGCCGATGGTGGACGGGGTGTCGTAGCTCCACCATTCGCTGCCGCACTTGGCGTAGGCGGTCCCGGCGACGGTGCCGGTCGCGGGGCACTTGCCCTTGAGGACCTTGTAGTCCTCGATGCCCGCCTCGTAGGTGCCGGGCGCGGCGCCGGTCGCGGTGCCGCCCGGTTCGGACTGGGTGACGCCCGTCCAGCCGCGCCCGTAGAAGCCGATGCCGATCAGCAGCTTGCCCGCCGGCACTCCCTTGGCCTTGAGCTTGGCGATGGTGTCGCTGGTGTTGAAGCCCGCATGTGGGATGCCGGGGTAGGACGTCAGCGGTGAGTGCGGCGCCGTCGGTCCCTGCGCGTCCCACGCGCCGAAGTAGTCGTAGGTCATCGGGTTGAACCAGTCGACGTACTGGGCGGCGCCCGCGTAGTCGGTGACGTCCATCTTGCCGCCGTCGCTGGCGTCGGCGGTGATCGCTGCGGTGACGAGGCTGCTCGACCCGAACTTCGCGCGCAGCGCGGCCATCAGCTTCTTGAACGCGTCCGGGCCGCTGGTGTCGCAGGAGAGCCCGCAGGCGTTCGGGTACTCCCAGTCGATGTCGATGCCGTCGAAGACGTCCGCCCAGCGCGGGTCCTTCACCAGGTTGTAGCAGGAGTCGGCGAACGCGGCGGGGTTCGCGGCGGCCTGCCCGAAGCCGCCGGACCAGGTCCAGCCGCCGAACGACCAGAGGATCTTCAGGTTCGGGTACTTCTTCTTCAGCTTGCGGAGCTGGTTGAAGCTGCCCGCGACGGGCTGGTCCCAGGTGTCGGCGACGCCGTCGACGCTGTTGGCGGCGGTGTAGGTCTGCTGGTAGTCGGCGTAGGCGTCGCCGATGGCGCACTGGCCGTTGGTGACGTTGCCGAACGCGTAGTTGAGGTGGGTGAGCTTGGCGGCGGACCCGCTGGTGTCGATGTTCTTCACGTAGTAGGCGCGCTGGTAGACGCCCCAGTCGGTGAAGTAGCCGACGACCTTGTTCCCGCTGCCGCCGGGGTCGCCGCCCCCGCCGTCGTCGGTGGTGACCGACACGGCGGCGGACGCGGCGGACACGTTGCCGGCGGCGTCGCGCGCCTTGACGGTGAAGCTGTAGGCGGTCTTGGGGGACAGGCCGGAGACGGTCGCGCTCGTGCCGGTGACCGTGGCCGCTTTGGTGGAGCCGTTGTAGACGTCGTAGCCGGTGACGCCGACGTTGTCGGTCGACGCGTTCCAGGCCAGCGAGACGCTCGTGGCGGTCTTGGACGTCGAGCGCAGGTTCGCGGGAGCGGTGGGAGCCTGCGTGTCCTGCTGCGGGGTGCCCGAGCCGTCGCAGGCGGCGCCGTTGACGGTGCAGCCGGTGAGCCAGCCGCCGCCGGTGCCGTCGAAGCCGAAGCTCGTGCTCGCGCCGGCGGCGACCGTCCCGTTCCAGCCGGCGTTGGTGAACGTGTAGTGGGTGCCGGAGACGGTCTTCGTCGCGTTCCACACCGTGGTGATGGACGTGCCGGACGGCAGGTCGCCCTCGACCTTCCAGCCGCTGATCGCGGCGCCCGTCCCGTTGGTGATCGTGCAGTTGCCCTCGAAGCCGGTGCCCCAGTCCGAGGTCTTGGCGCACGTCGCGGTGACGGTCCCGGCGGCCGGCGCGGGTGGCGCCGTGAGCAGGGCCGTCGCGAGTGCGAGGGTGGCCGCGGTGGCGAGCGCGACGGTTCGCCTTCCGCCCGGTCTGGACATGATTCTCCGTTCGTCCGTCCCCCGAACCAACAGGAATCCCCGCTCTTCTCTTAGGAAAGTTTCCTAAGAAATTGAGGCGATGGTAACCACGCCGACAGGGCCGTTCAAGCCCTTCCGGACGGCCGGGGCGGCCGGGCGGCGCTGGTCTGGGCGCCTGCCTGGGGACGTACGGGACGGACGTGTGGAGAAAGACCGGAACGAGGATTCAGGCCGTCCCGAACCAGCCCGGCACATCCAGCCGCCACAGCTCCGCCGGCGTCATCGCCCGCAGGGCGTCCTCCAGGGCGCGCACCCGGTCGGCGCCGAGCCGCCGGACCCAGTCGGCCCGGATCCGATCGAAGATCCGCGCGGACCGGGCCAGCGCGTCGGTGCCGTGCGGGGTCAGCCGGACGATCTTGCGCCGCGCGTCCGCCGGATCGGCGGTGCGCTCGACGTACCCGATCCGCTCCAGCGACTCGACCATCTTGCCCGCGGCCTGCTTGGACACGCCGAGCCGGCGGCCGAGTTCGACGGCGGTGGTGCCGTCCGGGCCGATCGCCTGGAAGACGAAGCCGTGCATCGGCCGCATGTCGGGATGGCCGTCGCGGGCCAGCTCGGCGTGCAGCTCATCGATGATCACCTGGAAGGCCAGCAGCAGCCTGAGCGGCAGCTCGAAGCCGGGCGGGTCCGGGGGCGCGCTTGACATGAAAGACAACCTCGTTGACTATATAGACAACCACATTGACCAATTTACGGGACGGGGAGCCATGACCCTGCTGCGCAACGCCGACAACCGCCGCACCGAGACGCCGAACGGCGTGATGACCACCCTCGCCACGCCCGCCCAGGGCGGCACCGAGGGGATCGCCGTCTGGCGCGTCGACTGGACCCCCGGCAGGACCGGTCCGCTGCACGCCTTCGACACCGAGCAGGTGTGGACGTTCCTCGACGGCGCCGCCACCATCGACCTCGACGGGCGGAAGATGGAGGCCGGGCCCGGGGACACCGTCGTCCTGCCCGCCGGACTGCCCCGCCAGATGACCGCGGACGAGGGCTTCACCGCCGTCGTCGCCGCCCACGCAGGCTGCCTGGCCTACGACCCGGACGCCGTCGTGGACGACGCCAAGTGCGAGCTCGCGCCGCAGGGCGACGAGCGGATCGTCCCGCCGTGGGCCCGCTGAGGAGCGCCCGGCCGCCGACGGACGCTCCGCCGCCGAGAAACGCCCGGCCGCCGGCGAGCACTCGGCCGCCGAGGAACGCTCAGCCGCCGAGATAGGCCAGGACCGCGAGCACGCGGCGGTTGTCGTCCTCCGACGGCGGCAGCCCGAGCTTGCCGAAGATGTTGTTCGTGTGCTTGCTGATCGCCTTCTCGGTCACGAACAGCTTCGCGGCGATCGCCGCGTTCGAGCGGCCCTCGGCCATCAGCCCGAGCACCTCGCGCTCGCGGGGGGTCAGCTGCTGCAGCGGCTCCTCGCGGGCGTGCCGGGTCAGCAGCTGCGCCACCACGTCCGGATCGAGCGCGGTGCCGCCGTCCGCGACCCGCCGCACCGCCTCCACGAACTGCTTGACGTCCGACACCCGGTCCTTCAGCAGGTAGCCGATGCCGCCCGAGCTGTCCGACAGCAGCTCCCGCGCGTACAGCTGCTCCACGTGCTGCGACAGCACCAGCACCGGCAGCCCCGGCACCTGCTTGCGCGCCTCCAGCGCCGCCCGCAGCCCCTCGTCGGTGAACGTCGGCGGCAGCCGGACGTCCACCACCGCGACGTCCGGCCGGTGCGCGGTCAGCGCCCGCAGCAGCGACGGCCCGTTGTCCACCGCCTCCACGACCTCGAATCCGAACGCTCCGAGCAGCCTGATCAGGCCGTCTCTCAGGAGGGCGAGGTCCTCGGCGATGACAACGCGCACGGCAGCTCCAGGGTCACGACGGTCGGCCCGCCGGGCGGGCTCGTCACGGCCATCGTCCCATCGAAGGCCGCGAGCCTGCGCTCGATCCCGCGCATGCCGCTCCCCCCAGCGGGGTCCGCGCCGCCCGTCCCGTCGTCCCCGATGATCATAATCAGCCGGTCGCCGGTGTGCTCGATCTGGAGCCACGCCCGCCGCGCCCCGGAGTGCTTGACCACGTTCGCCAGCATCTCCGCGACCGCGAAGTACGCCGCCGACTCCACCGGCGCCTCGAGCCTTCCCGGACCGGCCGCCCCCGGCCCGCCTCCCGCGCGCCCGGACAGGTCGATGTGCACGTCCACGGGCAGCGGCAGGGTCAGCGCGAGCGCCCGCACCGCGCCGTCGAGCCCGCGTTCGGCCAGCACCGGCGGGTGGATCCCGCGGACCAGGTCGCGCAGCTCCGTCAGCGCCGTCCCGCTCGACTCGCGCGCCTCGGCGAGCAGCTTCTGCGCCATCTCCGGATCGTGCTTCAGCATCTCCTCGGCCAGCCCGATGTTCATGCTCAGCGCCACCAGCCGGGCCTGCGCGCCGTCGTGCAGGTCCCGCTCGATGCGGCGCAGCTCCGCGGCGGAGGCGTCCACCGCCTCCGACCGCGTCTCGGCGAGCTGCTCGACCCGGGCCGCCAGCGCGTTGCGCGTCGGCGCCAGCAGCGACTGGGAGAACAGCGCGTGCGCCTTCAGGAAGAAAGGCCCCACCGGCCAGGACGCCGCGAACAGCACCGCACCCAGCACGACCGACCCGACGATCCCTGCCACGCCCCAGTCCTCCAGCGGCCAGAACGGGCCCCACCCGTAGCCGCCGACCTTCGCCAGCGCCGGCGCGAGGAACACGCCTTCCAGTCCGTACACCGCCAGGCCGCCCGCGAGCACCCCGAGCACGAGCGCGACCGGCACGTTGAGGATCGTCCACAACAGGTCGCGCCAGGACGCGGGGTCGCTCAGCAGCCACCTCAACCGCCGCCACGGCCCGACCGGACCCGCGGGCTCCGGCCGGTACGGGACGGGGATCCGCACCCCGGACCACTCGGCCGCCCACGTCCGCTGCTGGTCGGTGACCGCCCGGATCGCCTGGAAAACCGTCGGCGCCAGGACGACGCCGACGCCCAGCGGGATGAACGCGATCGACAGCACCGCCAGGATGAACAGCGGCAGGTTCACCGTGAACGCCACCACGATCTGGGCGACCGCCCGGAACAGGCCGGGGAGCAGGCGGGTTCGGGCGCCGCGTCCGTACTCGCGCAGTAGCTCGCTCACCGGGTCCTCCAAGGAATCGCCATAGCGGTGGATCTCCACCATTGTGGTCGAGCGCGGTCCAGGGCTCGGTGGTGCTAGACCCACTCTTCCCCGGCCGGTCGGGTGGTGCTGGGCCTACCGTCATACGAGCGGTGACAAGACAAGCGGCCCCGATCCCTGGACAATGCACAGGCGACACCCAGGGGAGAAAGCGAATCCAAGCTGTGACAGCGACCATCAGCCAGACGTCCGCCGGCCACGAGGGCGCCGAGCCCTCGATCCGGCCCATCACCGAGCGCATCGCCGAGGAGATCGGCGTCCGCGAGGGCCAGGTGCGGGTCGCGGTGGACCTGCTCGACGGCGGGGCGACCGTCCCGTTCATCGCCCGCTACCGCAAGGAGGCGACCGGCGCGCTCGACGACGCGCAGCTGCGCGCGCTGGAGGAGCGGCTGCGCTACCTGCGCGAGCTGGACGAGCGCCGCGCCGCGATCCTGGAGTCGATCGAGTCGCAGGGCAAGCTCACCGCCGAGCTGCGCGCGCAGATCACGGCGGCCGACTCCAAGGCCCGCCTGGAGGACATCTACCTCCCGTACAAGCCGAAGCGGCGCACCAAGGCGCAGATCGCCCGCGAGGCCGGCCTCGAACCGCTCGCCGAACTGCTGCTGGACGACCCGTCCCGCGACCCGCAGGCCGAGGCCGCCGCCTACGTGGACGGCGAGAAGGGCGTCGCCGACACCGCCGCCGCGCTGGAGGGCGCGCGCGCCATCCTCGTCGAGCGGTTCGCCGAGGACGCCGACCTCATGGGCGCCCTCCGCGAGCGCATGTGGAACCAGGGCCGCATGGTGTCCCGGGTCCGCGACGGCAAGCAGGGGGCCGGCGCGAAGTTCGCCGACTACTTCGAGTTCGCCGAGCCGTTCGCCAAGCTGCCCTCCCACCGCGTCCTCGCGCTGTTCCGCGGCGAGAAGGAGGAGGTCCTCGACCTCGACCTGGAGCCGGAGGAGGAACCCGAGGACCCGTCCGCCCGCAGCTCCTACGAGGCGGAGATCGCGCGCCGCTTCGGCATCGCCGACCAGGGCCGCCCGGCCGACAAGTGGCTGGCCGACGCCGTCCGCTGGGCGTGGCGCACCCGCATCCTCGTGCACCTCGGCATCGACCTGCGCACCCGGCTGCGGCAGGAGGCCGAGGACGAGGCCGTCCGGGTGTTCGCCGCGAACCTGCGCGACCTGCTGCTCGCCGCGCCCGCCGGGACCCGCGCCACCATGGGCCTGGACCCGGGCCTGCGCACCGGCGTGAAGGTCGCGGTCGTCGACGCCACCGGCAAGGTCGTCGCCACCGACACCATCTACCCGCACGAGCCGCGGCGGAAGTGGGACGAGTCGATCGAGACCCTGGCGAAGCTGGCCCGCGAGCACAAGGTGGACCTGGTCTCCATCGGCAACGGCACCGCGTCCCGCGAGACCGACAAGCTCGCCGCCGACCTGATCGCCCGGTACCCCGACCTCGAGCTCACCAAGATCATGGTGTCGGAGGCGGGCGCGTCGGTGTACTCGGCGTCGGAGTACGCGGGCCGCGAGCTGCCCGGCATGGACGTCTCGCTGCGCGGCGCGGTGTCCATCGCCCGCCGCCTCCAGGACCCGCTCGCCGAACTCGTCAAGATCGACCCGAAGTCGATCGGCGTCGGCCAGTACCAGCACGACGTGTCCGAGGTGAAGCTGTCCCGCTCCCTCGACGCCGTCGTCGAGGACTGCGTGAACGCGGTCGGCGTGGACGTCAACACCGCGTCCGCGCCGCTGCTCACCCGCGTGTCCGGCATCGGCGAGGGCCTCGCGGACAACATCGTCGCCCACCGCGACGCCAACGGCCCGTTCCGCAGCCGGTCCGGCCTCAAGGACGTCCCGCGGCTCGGCCCGAAGGCGTTCGAGCAGTGCGCGGGCTTCCTGCGGATCCCCGGCGGCGACGACCCGCTGGACGCGTCCAGCGTGCACCCCGAGTCGTACCCGGTCGTCCGCCGCATCCTGGAGGCCGCCGGCAGCGACATCAAGGGCCTCATCGGCAACACCGCCGTGCTGCGCTCGCTCAAGCCCGCCGAGTTCGTCGACGACACCTTCGGCCTGCCGACCGTCACCGACATCCTCGCCGAGCTGGAGAAGCCCGGCCGCGACCCGCGCCCGGCGTTCAGGACGGCGACGTTCAAGGAGGGCGTCGACAAGATCTCCGACCTCGAACCCGGGATGCTGCTGGAGGGCGTCGTCACCAACGTCGCCGCGTTCGGCGCGTTCGTCGACGTCGGCGTCCACCAGGACGGGCTCGTCCACATCTCCGCGATGTCGGACAGGTACGTCGAGGACCCGCGCGAGGTCGTCAAGCCGGGCGACATCGTCCGGGTGAAGGTGCTGGACGTCGACCTGCAGCGCAAGCGGATCTCGCTGACCCTGCGGCTGGACGACGAGCCGGGCCGCGACCAGCGGGGCGGCCGCGGCGGCGAGCCCCGCGACCGCGACCAGCGCCGGCCCGGACGCGGCGGCGGCCAGGGCGGTCAGGCGGGCCAGGGCGGAGGCCGCGGCGGCCAGGGCGGCGGACGCAACCAGGGCGGACGCGGCCAGGCCGGGCGCAACCAGGGCCAGCGACAGGGCCAAGGCCAGGGCCAGCGACAGGGCCAGCGGCAGGGACAAGGCCAAGGGCAGGGCCAAGGGCAGGGCCAGGGCGGCGGGCGCGGCCGCTCCGGGCAGGGCGGTTTCTCCGGCGGCGGCGCCATGGCGGAC